>JBOHSP010000113.1:0-4841 GCA_050733275.1 Gemmatimonadales bacterium | reverse complement strand
TGCCGCCGCGGCACGACCCCCGCGACTCGCTGGTGTGCCGCGAGCCCGGCGTCTCCTCGATCGGCGAGCTGCCGCCCGGCGCGCGCGTCGGCACCTCGAGCCTGCGGCGCGTCACGCAACTGCGGTTTTTGCGGCCCGACGTCACCGTCGTGCCGTTGCGGGGCAACGTCCCGACGCGCGTGCGCAAGGTGCAGTCCGGGAAGGATTACGACGCGGCACTGCTCGCGCTCGCGGGACTTGCCCGCCTGGGCCTCGAGGAGAGCGCGACACCGGTCGACGCGATGGACGTGATGCCCGCGCCGGGCCAGGGCGCGCTCGGGCTCGAGATTCGCGCCGCCGATCGCGAGACGCGCGAGCGCCTCGCCCCGCTCGCCGACCGCGCCAGCACGACGCACGTGCTCGCGGAGCGCGCGCTGCTCGCGGCGCTGGGCGGCGGCTGTCAGGCGCCGGTGGCGGCGTACGTGGAGACAGGGGAAACGGGACACGGGAAACGCTTGTATGGGCGCGTCATGGCGCTCGATGGATCCGCGCAGTTGACCGCGTCCGCGGAAATCGATGACGAGCAGCCCGAGCGCGCGGGCGAGGCGGTGGCCCGCTTGCTCGAGTCGGCGGGCGCGGCGAGCTTACTCGCCCGATGAGCTCGCCCCCGGCCGCGCAGTTCCCGATACTCCGCATGCGACGCCTGCGCCGCACCCCGGCGCTGCGCCGCCTCGTACAGGAGACGCACCTCGCGCCCTCGCAGCTCGTGTGGCCGCTGTTCGTGACGCACGGCGAAGGGGTACGGCGGTCCGTGGCCGCGCTGCCGGGCGTCGCGCAGCTCTCGGTGGACGAGCTGGTGAAGGACGCCGAGCGTGCCGCGGCCCTCGGGCTGGGCGGGATCATCCTGTTCGGGATTCCGGCGGTGAAGGACGCGACCGGCTCGGAGGCGCACGACGAGCAGGGCATCGTGCAGCAGGCCATCCGGGCGGTGAAACGCGCCGTCCCCGACCTGCTCGTCATCGGCGACGTGTGCCTGTGCGAATACACCGATCATGGTCACTGCGGCGTGATCCGGGACGGCGAGGTAGACAACGACGCCTCGGTCTATCTCCTCGGGAAAGTGGCGGTGATGCAGGCGCGCGCCGGCGTGGACCTCGTCGCTCCCAGCGACATGATGGACGGCCGCGTCGCCGGGATTCGCAAGGCGCTCGACGCCGCGGGCTACGCCCACGTCCCGATCCTGTCGTACGCGGCGAAACTGGCCTCGGCCTTCTACGGGCCGTTCCGCGAGGCGGCGGGGTCGACGCCGCGGTTCGGCGACCGCCAGAGCTATCAGATGGCGCCCGCGAACGGGGACGAGGCCATGCGCGAGATCCGGCTCGACCTCGCGGAGGGCGCCGACCTCGTGATGGTGAAGCCGGCGGGCCCCTGTCTCGATCTGATTCGCCGGGCGCGCGAGGAGTTCGGCGCGCCGCTCGCGGCCTATCAGGTGAGCGGCGAGTACGCGATGATCAAGGCCGCGGCCGAGCGCGGCATGCTGGACGAGGAGCGCGCCATGTGGGAATCGCTCACGGCCATCCGGCGGGCCGGCGCGGACATCATTCTCACCTACTTCGCGCCGGTCGCCGCGCGGGGGTTCTAGCGGCTCAGCCGAGCTCCGTCTGGTCGCGGGGCAGCAGCGCGAACTTCCACAGCGCCGCGGCGACGGCCGCGCCGAGCAGCGGGCCGATCCAGTAGGCGGCGTGCGCCTGCCACTCGCCCGACACCAGCGCGGGACCGAACGCCCGGGCGGGATTCATGGCGGCGCCGGTGAGCGGACCCCCGACCAGAATGTCGGTGAAGATCGCCAACCCGATGCCGAACCCGCCCACACTCGGGGCCTCCACCGAGACCACCGTGCCGAAGACGGCGCTGACGAGGAAGAACGTCAGGACCGCCTCGATCCAGATGCCGCTCAGCAGGTTGGTCACACCGGGGCCGGGCTGCGGCGTCCCCAGCACGGTCGCGCGCGCGGCGGCGTCCGGGAACGCCGCGCTCACCAGGAGTGCCCCCACGATCGCGCCGGCGAGCTGCACGGCGACGTACCCGCCCAGTGTGGGTCCGTCGATCTTGCGCGCCAGCCACAGGCCGACGCTGACGGCCGGATTCAGGTGACCTCCCGAAATGCGCAACGTCATCGTGATCAGCACGGCGATGCCGACGCCGTGCGCGAGCGCGATGCCGACGAGGCCCAGGGCACCGCGGGTGGCTTCGTTGGCCACGACGCTGCCGGCGCCCACGAACACGAACAGCATCGTCGCGACGAATTCGGCGACCAGTGGCCGCAGCATTCTGTGAGTCACGCTGTGCTCCGAGAGTGGAGGGCGGGGCCAATCTACCGGTCGCCGGCGTCGGGCCGCAACACCACCGAGGCGTTGATGCCCCCGAACCCGAACGAGTTCGACACCACGGCGGCCGGAGGCGGCCGCACCGGACGGCCGGGACCCGGCAGGCAGTCGAGGTCACACCCGGGATCGGGGCACTCGAGGTTGAGGGTCGGCGGCAGCCAGCCGCGCGCCAGCGCCAGCGCGCAGATCGCCGCCTCGATCGCGCCGCTCGCGCCGAGCGCGTGCCCGTAATAGCCCTTGGTCCCGCTCACGGTGAGCCGGTAGGCGTGCTCGCCGAACACGTGCTTGATCGCCGCCATCTCCGTCGGGTCGTTGAGCGGCGTAGATGAGCCGTGGGCGTTGATGTAGCCCACTTCGGCGGGACGCACGTCGCCGTCCGCCAGCGCGAGCCGCATCGCGCGCGCGGCCTGGCCGCCGTCGGGCCGGGGTGCCGTCATGTGATAGGCGTCGTTGGTGACGGCGTGCCCCACGACCTCGGCGTAGATGCGCGCGCCGCGCGCCACCGCCCGGCTGCGCTCCTCCAGCACGAGCACCGCCGCGCCTTCGCCCATCACGAAGCCGTCGCGCCCGGCGTCGAACGGCCGCGAGGCGCGGGGCGGGTCGTCGTTGCGCGTGCTCATCGCCCGGATGTTGCTGAAGGCGGCGAAGGTCAGCGGCGCGAGCGGTGCCTCGGCGCCACCCGCCAGCATCACGTCGGCCCGGCCCTCGCGCACGACGTGGAACGCGTCGCCCACGGCGATCGTGCCCGACGCGCAGCTCATCGCGTTCGTCGCGTTGGGCCCGGTAATCCCGAACGCGATGGCGATGTTGCAGCTCGCCGCGCCGGCGAAGACGGCCAGCGCCAGTCCGGCGTCGAGGCCGCGGGGCCCATCCGCCAGGTACTTGGGCACCTGCGACTCCGCGTACGCAACGCCGCCGAGCGCCGAGCCCATCATCGCGCCGATCCGGTCACGGTCCTCCCGCTCCAGGACGACCCCCGCATCGGCGAGGGCCTGCCCCGCGCTCGCGACGGCGAGCTGCGAGAACCGGTCCAGCCGGCGCGCGCGCTTCGTATCGAGGTGGTCGTGCGGCCGGAAATCGGGAATCTCCGCCGCGATGTGGCTGCGGAACGGCGTGGGATCGAAGCGCGTGATCGTGCGCACCGCGGACGCCCGGGCCTCGAGCCCGCGCCACAGGCCGTCCGCCATCGCCCCGATGGGCGTAATGGCGCCGATTCCGGTGATGACGACCCGCCGCCGGCCCATGGCGCGGCTCACGCCGCGGCCCGGCATCTGCCCGCATACGGGCACGCCGTCTCGGCGGCAGGGCCGAGCCGCGCGTGCACCCGCGATCTCATGACGCGATCTCCTGTTCTACCGCCCTTTTAATACCCGCCAGTGTGCGCGAGGCGATGCCGTGAATGAACAGGGGGCCGATGACGAGGTCCGCGGCGAGGCCTCCGATCAGCGGCCACTCCGGACCCTTCCAGGTATGGACGATTTCGGCGTCCACGCCGGCCGCGCGCTCGACGAGGCGCCACACCACATCCATGCCCCGGGTGATGCCGCGCACGTGGCGATAGCGGATCTCGGCCGCCCGAGGGTCCACGGTCATCTCGGAGACCCACCAGGTGGGATACCGGAGCAGGCCGCCGCCGAATGGCCGCCAGGCGGCCATTTCGACGAGGCCGCCGTCCAGGCGCCGGACCCAGCGGTAGTGGGGCAGAATCTCGGGCCAGCGCTCGACGGCGCTCGCCGCGGCGAACACCCGCGCGAGCGGCGCGCGCATGCGGATGCGGTCCACCGTGCGCATCAGCGGCTCAGCCCGGCGTAGCCGCCGCGATAGTACAGCAGGGGGCGGCGGTCGCTGGCGTTGCCGCCCACGACGAGCCCGAAGAACACCGTGTGATCGCCGCCGGGCACCGCCATCTGTTTTTCGCACTCGATGTGCGCGACCACGCCCTCGAGCACGGCGATGCCCCGCTCGTTCTCCCGGTAGCTGACCCCCCGGAACCGGTCGGTGTCGGTGCCCGCGAAGCGGCGCGCGATCGCCTCCTGCTCGGCGCTGAGGACGTTGAGGACGAAGTGCGTCGCGCCGGAAGCGCCGAGGGCGTCGTGCATGTCGTTGCGGTGATCGACGGACACGAGCACCAGCGGCGGCTGGAGCGACACCGAGGCGACGGAGCTGGCGGTCATGCCGACCGGCTCGCCGCGGAGGCCGCGCGTCGTCAGCACGGTCACGCCCGTCGCGAACCGGCCGAGCACTTGCCGGAACAGCGCCGGCTCGACGCCTCCGCCGGGCGGCTGGGTCACCAGAGCATGCCCGCGAGGACGGCGGGGCGCAGCGCCGCAGCGGCGGGGATCGCGTTGCCCGTCGCGCGCACCAGCAGATCGGCGAGGGGCGGGCGCCGCGCGAGCCGGCGCACCGCGCGCTCGGCGAGCGCCGGCCAGCCGACCCCGAGCGCGATGAGCCGCTCGAGCAGCCACGTGGCGCGGA
>JBOHSP010000112.1:0-3892 GCA_050733275.1 Gemmatimonadales bacterium | reverse complement strand
GCTCACGGCGCGGCCCCCTCGATGCGGATGCGCCGCAGCGGCGCATCGTCCGCCGGGAGGGCGGTGTCGCCCGGCGGCAGCCCCTGCAACTCGAAGATGTACGCCAGCACGTCGGCGTACTCGTCGCGCCGCAGGCGGCCCGGATTGTCCTGCGGCATCTGCGTGCGGATCAGCTCGAACACATCGCGGGCCGTCCCGCCCGCCCAGGCGGTCAGAAACCGCCGCTCGCGGAATTGCGCCGTGGCGTGACAGTCGACGCACACGCGCCGGAACACGGCTTCCCCGCGCCGGGCCTGGTCAAGGCGGTAGACGCCGGCACGCACCGACGTCATCCCGGCGGTGTCGGCCGCCTGGGCCGCGGCGGCCGGCGTGGTGACGCTCAGCGGGCCGAGCAACAGGAGGAGGGGCGCGATCGGGCGGCTCACGGTCCGAAGGAATGCTCGGGTCCAGGATAACGCCCTTCGCGCACCTCCGCCACGAACAGGCGGGTCGCCTCGCGCACGTCTTCGGCGAGCGCGGCATAGCGCTTCACGAATTTCGCGGCAAAGCGCTCGTTCAGCCCCAGCATGTCGTGGAGCACCAGCACCTGGCCGTCGCACGCGGGGCCCGCGCCGATCCCGATCGTCGGAATGGTGAGCGCCTTGGTGATCTGCGAGGCGAGCGGCGCGGGGAGCAGCTCGAGCACGACCGCAAAGGCGCCCGCCTGTTCGAGCGCCGCGGCGTCGGCGCGCAGCCGCTCCGCCGTCTCGGCGTCGCGGCCCTGCACCCGGTAGCCGCCCAGCGCGTGCACTGACTGGGGCGTGAGCCCGATGTGGCCCATCACCGGGATCCCGACGTCCACGAGGCGCCGCACCGTGGCGGCCATCGGCTGGCCGCCTTCGATCTTCACGGCGTGGCATCCCGACTCCTTCAGCGCGCGGCCGCAGTTGCGCACCGCCTCGTCGGGAGAAATCTGGTAGCTGAGAAACGGCATGTCGCACACGACCAGCGCGCGTTCGCTGCCGCGCCGCACGATGGTGGTGTGGTAGATCATCTGCTCGAGCGTGGCCGACAGCGTCGTGGGCGCCGCGGCGAGCACCTGATTGAGCGAGTCGCCCACGAGCAGGATGTCGACGCCGCTCGCATCGAGCAGCCGCGCGAACAGCGCGTCGTAACAGGTGAGCGCCGCGATGCGCTCGCCCCGCGCCTTCATGCGCAGCAGCTCGTGGGTGGTCACGACCTGAGGCGCGCGCTCATCAGCCATGCGGGGCTCCCTGTTGCTGCAGCTCGAGCTCCGCGATCTCCCGCCGCCAGAACGCGCGCCGCGGCAGTTCGGGATGGGGGATGACGAGGCCGGGCTCGCGTACCGTGCGGTCGCCGTAGCGCACGATGTCGAGATCGAGGGTGCGGGGCGCCCAGCGGGTGCCCGCCGCGCGGGTGCGCCCCCGCTCCGCCTCGATGGCCAGACAGGCGGCGAGCAGCGCGGCGGGCGCGAGGGTCGTCTCGAGCAGCGCCATCTGGTTCAGGTAGGGATCCTGGGGAGCCGGGCCCAGCGGGTCCGTCTCCTCGACCCGCGACACGCGCACCAGCCGGGTGCCGGGGAGGGCGCCGAGGCGCGCCCGCGCGTGCGCGAGGTGTGCGCCGCGGTCGCCGACGTTCGACCCCAGCGCCACGTAGACCCGCTCGCCCTGGCCCTGCGTGGAGGCCGCCACGGCAGGAATGCTAAGGGCCCTAGGCGACGCTGGCAAAGCCGCGCGTCAGATCGCGCAGCATCGTGGCCACCTGCTCGAGGTCGCGCGTGGCGCGCTCGAGCGCGGTGAGACCCTCGGCGGCCTGCACGGCCCGGGTCGCCACGTCGTCCGCCTGGGTGCGGTTCTGACCCGCGATCGCCGCGACGGCATTGATGCGCTCCCGCAAGCGCGCGAACGCCTGGTGCTGCTCGCCGGCCGCGTCGGTGATGCGGCCCGCGTGCGCGGTGGCCTCCGCCGTCGCGGCCACGATGGCGTCGAGTGCCTCGAGGGCCGCCGCCGACAACTCCTCCACGCCGCCCACGTTCACCTGGCCGCGCCGCATCTGCTCCACCACCTCCCCCACCTCGCGGTGGATGTCCTGCACCAGCTCCCCCGCCTCGGCCGCCGCGGCGGCGCTCTGCTCGGCGAGGTGCCGCACTTCGTCGGCCACCACGGCGAAGCCCTTGCCGTGCTTGCCCGCCCGCGCCGCCTCGATCGCCGCGTTGAGCGCCAGCAGGTTCGTCATGTCGGCGAGATCCCGGATCGACGCGATGAATCCGGTGATGCGCCGGCTCACCTGCCCGAGCTGCTGCACCTTGGTGGAGCTCTCGCCGACGAACGACTTGAGTGCCACCAGCCGCTCGATCGCCTCCCGGATCTGGGTGCGGTTGCGGCTCGCCACGTCGCTCGCGGTGCTGGAGGCGCGGGCCGCGCCGGCGCCGTCGTCGGAGACCCGCCGCGACACCTGCGCCAGGCTTTCCGTCGCCTCGAGCCCGCCCGAGACCTCCCCCTCCTCGCGCCGCACGCCCTCCCGGATCACGCCGGTCGAGGCCGCCACGGCGGCCGCCATCTGCTTCAGCGCTTCCGCGGTCTCGGTGATCGTCGCGAGCTGGCGCGTCATTCGCTCCACCGTTTCCACCAACGGCCGCCGCAGGTCGGTGATGTGCACGGCCGTGGCGAGCTGATTGGCGAACGTCGTGATCGTCAGAATGTCCTGCCGCCGGTAGCTGTGGCGCTTGTGATGCTCGAGCTCCAGCGTGCCGATCACCTGGTCGCCGAACTTGAGCGGCACGATCACGAGGCTTTGCACGGCGAGCGGCGCGTCGGCCACGCGCTTGTCGCGCGTGACGTCGTCGATCACGACCGACTCCCCGCTCGCGGCCACCGCCCGCCGCAACCCCGCCGTGTCGGCCGACGGCTCGCCCCGGTCCGGGCGGCCCTGCGTGGAGCGATGCGCCAGCGTGAGCGCGCCGTCGTGGAGCCGGTAGATCCGGAAGTCCCCCCAATCCACCAGCCGGTGCGCCAGGCGCTCGATGCGCTGGAACGAATCCGCGAGGCTGACGTTGCTGGTGATCACCGCTTCCATCACGTGGATCTTGTTCAGCTCCTCGGCGGAGATGGCTTCTTCGAGCATCTGCTTGAGCAGCAGGCCGAGGAAGATGAGCACGAGACCGACGAGCACCCAGGCGCCGAACGACCAGGCGGCGACGACGCTCACCAGGATCGCGGCCGCGAGCAGCGTGGCGGCGTACCCGATGACTTCGTAGCGGATGATCATCATCCGTTCGCCAGGCTCGAGCTTGGCGCGGATGATGAGACTGAAGTAGAACAGCACGCGGCCGAAGCCGAAGTACGCGAGCGCGTACAGCGACAGCGCCGGCAGGAGATCGATGTGCAGGCCGGCGTCCGGGCTCACCTCGAGCCAGCGCAGCAGGGCGGCATACACGCCGGCCGCGCCGACCAGCGTGACGACTTCGCGGCCCAGATTGATCCACGCCGCGCGCAGCGGCTTGCGGTGCCAGACGCTGTCGGCCACGAGCGTCGCGCCTGAGAGCGCGAGCGCCGTCACCGGCACGCCGACGAGCAGGCTGCCGGCGAGCGCCACGAGCCCGGTCTGCGTGAGATAGGAATATTTGCTGAGCGGCACGGCGAGGCCGCGCAACGCGATGCCGCTGGCGAACAGGACGGCCAGCTCCGGCAACTGCCCGACCCAGCGGCGGTCGGCCACCAGGGTGGCCAGGAGGGTGAGGCTGCCGGTCCAGGCGAGGGCCTGGCTGTAGCGCGCGACGAACCGCGAGATGGTCATCCGTGGACCGCGGCGGCGAGCGCGCGCGCCAGCCGCTCCATCCCGTCCACACCGCCGGCGGCGAGCGCGTCCATGAGCGCGCTTCCCACGACGACGC
>JBOHSP010000111.1:0-3503 GCA_050733275.1 Gemmatimonadales bacterium | reverse complement strand
GCTGGTGCTCGCCGACGACCGACACCGCAAGAAGCTGCGCGAGCAGGGCCTGCTGACGCGCGATCCGCGGGCCGTGGAACGCAAGAAGCCGGGCCGGGCGGGAGCCCGGAAACGGTTCCAGTTCAGTAAGCGGTAAACGACGGTGCCAGGTGTCGGGTGTCTGGTTTCAGGGCCGCTGACACCAGACACCCGACACCAGACACCAACACACACGTCGTCCGATCCGTCGTTGGGTCCCTGCACCGCAGGGTGGCGGCGGAGATGAAGACGGCGGCGGACCAAACCCGATGAAAGGTGAGTAATGACGCAGCCTCAGTTGCAGGATCTGCTGGAAGCGGGTGTCCACTTCGGCCATCAGACGCGCCGCTGGAACCCGAAGATGCGGCGGTTCATCTTCGCCGAGCGCTCCGGCATCTACATCATCGATCTCCAGAAGACGTTGCGGCAACTCGAGGCGGCGGAGGAACTGCTGCGCGGCGTGGTGCTCAAGGGTGAGGGCGTGCTCTTCGTCTGCACCAAGAAGCAGCTCAAGGGCATCCTCGAGGCGGAAGCGAAGCGCTGCAGTGCCTTCTACGTGACCGAGCGCTGGCTGGGCGGGACCTTGACCAACTTCCAGACGATCAAGAAGCAGATCAAGCGGCTCAAGGACCTGGAGCAGGGCGCCGCGGACGGCGACTTCACGAACTACACCAAGAAAGAGCAGCTCCTGTTCGACCGCGAGCGCGTCAAGCTGGAGAAGAACCTCGCCGGGATCAAGAACCTGGGCCGGCTGCCGGGCGCGCTGTTCGTGGTAGACGCCAAGAAGGAGCGCATCGCGGTCGCGGAGGCGAACAAGCTGAAGATTCCGGTGGTGGCGATCGTGGACACGAATGCCGATCCCGATCTCATCGACGTGCCGATCCCCGGCAACGACGACGCGATTCGCGCCGTCTCGCTGATCACGAACGCCATCTCCGACGTGATCGCCGAGGCGCGGCGGCAGATGCCGTTGCGCGAAGCGGGGGAGGAGGGGGAGGGCACGACGTACTCCACCGAGACCGGCGTCGAAGCCGAGGTCGAAGGCGAGCGCAAGAAGCGGCCGGCGCGCCGCAAGCGGCGGCCCAAGCCGGAGGCGATCGCCGCCCGGCTCAAGACGGAGACGGAGGAGCCGCCCCCGGCGGCCGAGAGCGCGGCCGAGGGATAAGCGAGCGGGCGGACGCCGCGACCGCCGCGCCCCGCCCCCGGCCCCGCTCCCGCCCCCGGCTTCCGGGCGAGGGGGGACGGGGGCGGCAGTGTTACGAGGAGGGAATGGGGAGCCATGACGACGAAGACGAACACGATCACCGCCAAGATGGTCGCCGAGCTGCGGGCCAAGACCGGCGCCGGGATGATGGACTGCAAGAAGGCGCTGGAGGAGGCCGGCGGCGACATGGCGAAGGCCGAGGAGCTGCTGCGCGTGAAGTACGCCGCGCGCGCCGACAAGCGCGCCGACCGCGCCGCCGCCGAAGGCGTCATCGAGGTCTATCTCCACTTCAACGGCCGCGTCGCCACGATGGTCGAGCTGAACAGCGAGACGGACTTCGTCGCCAACACGGCGGAGTTCCGCCAGCTCGCCAAGGACCTCGCCATGCACATCGCCTCGGCGCAGCCGCTCGCGGTGCGCGTCGAGGACGTGCCGCCCGAGATCGTGGAGCGCGAGCGCCGCGTCTACGCCGCCCAGGTCGCCGCAGAGAAGAAGCCTGACGCGGTGAAGGCCAAGATCGTCGAGGGGAAGCTGCGCAAGTTCTACCAGGAGCAGGTGCTGCTCGAGCAGCCGTTCGTCAAGGACGACAAGGTGACGGTCGGGGAGCTGGTGCAGGCGCTCTCCGGCAAGACCGGCGAGAAGATCCAGGTCCGCCGCTTCGCGCGCTTCGAGCTCGGAGGTAACTGAGTGGCGAAGCTCGCCTACGCGCGGGCCCTGCTCAAGCTCTCGGGCGAATCCTTCGCGGGCGGGCGCGCCTCCGGCATCGACTTCGGCGTGATCGAGCGGCTGTCCGACGAGCTGAAGCAGGTCGCCGCGACCGGCGTGCAGCTCGGCCTGGTGATCGGCGGCGGCAATATCCTGCGCGGCACCGCGGCGAGCGCGCAGGGCATGGACCGCGTGTCCGCCGACTACATGGGCATGCTCGCCACGGTCATCAACGCGCTCGCGCTGCAGGACATCCTGGAGAAGAAGGGCGTCGACACCCGCGTCATGACGGCGATCCGGATGGAGGAGCTGGCGGAGCCCTACATCCGGCGGCGCGCCGTCCGGCACCTCGAGAAGGGCCGCATGGTGATCTTCGCGGGCGGGACGGGGAATCCGTACTTTTCGACCGATACGGCGGCCGTGCTGCGGGCGCTCGAGATCGAGGCGCAGGCGATCCTCAAGGCGACCAATGTCGACGGCATCTACACGGCGGATCCCAAGCGCGATCCCAAGGCGCGGTTCCTCCCGCAGCTGTCGTTCCAGGACGCGCTGGTGAACGGCTACGCCGTGATGGACGCGAACGCGTTCGGGTTGTGCAAGGAGAACAAGCTGCCCATCGTGGTGTTCAACATCAACCAGCCCGGGGCGACCGCCAGAGTGCTGGCCGGAGAGCGCGTCGGCACCATCGTGCAATGACTCCCCCTCTCGCCGAGCACCTCAAGCATGCCAGGCAGCTCATGGACAAGGCGGTCGATGCGGTGAAGCGGGAATTCGCGACGGTGCGCACCGGCAAGGCCACGACGGCGCTGCTCGACCTGGTGCGCGTCGAGGCCTACGGCAACGAGATGCCGCTGACCCAGGTGGCCAGCGTCGCGGCGCCGGAGCCGAAGCTCCTCACCGTGCAGCCGTGGGACAAGACCCTGCTCAAGGCGGTCGAGAAGGCCATCCTCGCGTCCGATCTCGGCCTCACGCCCGCCAACGACGGGCACCTCATTCGCATTCCGATTCCGCCGCTCACCGAAGAGCGCCGCAAGGAGCTGATCAAGGTCGTGCACAAGTTCGCCGAGGAGTGCCGGGTCGCGGTCCGCCACGCGCGCACCGAGACGCTGGGCCGGATCAAGAAGACCGAGCACGTCTCCTCGGACGACCAGAAGCACGCCGAAAAGGAAGTCCAGAAGCTGCATGACGAGCACCTCAAGGCGGTGGATGCGGCGGTCAAGGCGAAAGCAGCGGAGATCATGGAAGTGTGATTCCGCGCCACGTCGCCATCATCATGGATGGCAATGGCCGGTGGGCCAGTGAGCGCCGGCTGCCGCGGCCGTTCGGCCACCGCGCCGGGATGCAGGCCGTGCGCGAGGCCGTCGAGGGCGCGATCGAGGCCGGCGTCGGCGTGCTGACCCTGTTCGCGTTCTCCGAGGAGAACTGGCAGCGCCCCAGCGCCGAGATCTCCGCGCTCATGGACCTGCTCGAGGAGTACATCGCCCGCGAGGTGAAAGAGCTGCGCGAGCAGGGGGTGGCCGTGCACGTGCTGGGCGAGCGGGCGCGGCTCGCGCCCGCGGCGCGCGCGGCCGTGGAG
>JBOHSP010000110.1:0-11490 GCA_050733275.1 Gemmatimonadales bacterium | reverse complement strand
CCCAGGGCCCAGGCGCCGGGCGCGTCGATGAGCGAGACGCCATAGTCGATGATCTGCCTGGTGCCGAGAGGCACCATGGAGAAATCATCCTCCACGTAGGCGACTCGCGGGTCGGCCGCGAGTCCATCCGCCCCGCTCGCCGTGATCCGCGCCGCCACCGTCGGGATGTACTTGTAGCGGTACGTCACTTCCCCGCCGAAGCTCTCGATCAGCGCGATCTCGGCGGCTCCCGGGGCGGCCTGAAAGCCGACGAGCACGGTCTTCAGGTCGGTCGCGGGTCGGAAGGTTGGCTGGGATGGTCCGGCGGTGGGGGGGGCGTCGCACGCGGCAACGACGAGCGCGCCGGCCAGGACGGTCGCGGGCAGCCGCAATCCAGGATGTCGTGACATGGATTACTCCCTCTGGGGGGTTAATCCCCAGACGTTCATCGCCCGGTGGCCCAGGGGCCATCCCTCAGCCTGGCTAATGCTTCGGGCCGGGAAGGGTTAGAACAGGGCTAGAACGAGGATTAGACCGACAGGATCAGTTACTCGGGGAGCTCCGGCAGCTCGCGGATCCAGATGTTGCGGTAACGCACCGGATGCCCGTGATCCTGGAGCTGCACCGGCAACCGGTCGGCGTGGGGCTCGTAGCGCGCCACCCGCGCGTGCACCGTCCGACCCGTGAATGGCACCGCATCATGGACGACCACACCGTTGTGGATCACGGTGATTCGCGCGGGCCGGCGCACCGCCCCGTCCGCCCCGAACCGCGGGCGCCGGAACACGATGTCATAGGTCTGCCACTGCCCCGGCGGCCGGCAGGCGTTCACGAGGGGCGGTGCCTGCCCGTACAGCGCGGCCGCCTGCCCGTCCGCATACGTGTCGTTGCGGTACGAGTCCAGCACCTGCACTTCGTACACGCCCATCAGGAACACGCCGCTGTTGCCGCGGTCCTGCCCGTCGCCGCTGGGCGGGGCCGGCGCGTGCCACTCGATGTGGAGCTGCACGTCGCCAAAGCTGCGCCGGGTCGTGAGTGTGCCCGCGCCGGGCACGACCTCGAGATAGCCGTCGCGCACGAGCCACGGCCCGCCCGTCCACTCGCGCTGATCCGTGTCGTCGAACAGCACGATGGCATCGGAGGGCGGCGGGACCGGGGCCCGTTCGGGACCGGGATCGACGACGGGCGGCCGCGGCCGCTCCATGGAATGCACGGGCCATTGTTGGGCGGGCATCGGAGAGGAGAGAAAAATGCCGACGATGAATATTGCCGATTGCGGATTGCGGATTGCGGATTGGAGACTCATGGTTTCCATGTCCCCCTGGCCACCGCCGGTACAAAGGTCTCGATCCCCGGCGGCGGAAAGTCCAGGGTGCAGCGCTGCTCGGCGCTGTGATACCCGGTCATGAGCAGCCGCACGATTTCGAACCCGTCGTCCCAGGTCAGCAACGGCCGCTCGAGGCCGAGAAATGCGCGCGCGAAGTGCCGGTCCTCGGCTTCGTACCCGTACGCCGCCGCCTCGTTCGGCACGACCGGCATCTGTCCGATCTCGGCCTGCTGTTTTTCCACCAGGTCTTCCCCCGCCTGCCCGCGCACCTCGCGACTGAAGAACAGCTCCAGCTCGCTGCGCAGCGTGTTCCACCCCAGCGAGTACTCCGGGCCGAGCAGCTCGCCGGACAGCCGGAGCCCCGGGCCGACGAAGCTCCACGAGGTCGTGGCCTCGCCGACGACGCGCTCGCCATCGTCGGTCTCGAATTCGATCATCAGGCTGGCGAAGTCCTCGGACGGCTGTCTGGTGTAGTCCACGTCCTTTCCCATCGCCGCCGTGAGCTTCTTCGCGTACGCGGGACGGCTCCATTTGAGGCTCGCGATGTGGCCGGTCACGCGCACCGGCCGCACCGAGGACAGCGGCGCGCCCGGCTTGGTGAGCAGAAACTGCACGAGCAGCGCGGAGTGGCACATCATGTCGTTCAGCACGCCCCCGCCCTGCTGCGCCCCCTGCCAGAACCAGGGTGTATGCGGGCCGCTGTGCTCTTCGGCGGCGCGGGCGAGATAGGGCCGGCCCGCGATCGCGGCGCCGCGCGCCCACACCAGCGTTCGGCCGCGCGTCACCCCCGGCGCGAACGCCTGGTTCTCGAGATAGCCGTGGGGGATGCCGGCCTGCTTGATCAGCGCCCTGACCTTCGCGGCTTCCGCCACGTTGCGCGCGAGCGGCTTCTCGCAGGCGATGCCTTTGAGCGCGCCCTTCCCGCTCGTGACGGTGTGCGCGATCTCCTCGACGTTCGCGACGCGGGCGAAGTTCGGCCCGCTCAGCCAGATCGCCTCGATCGCGGGATCGGCCACCATGTCGGCGATCGAGCCGTACACCTTCGCCGCGCCCACGTCGAGCTGGCGCGCCAGTTTCGCCGTCGCCTCGGCGCGCTGCCGGTTGGGACTCCAGATCCCCAGGACGTCCGCCTCGCGCACCGCCGTGAACGCCTGGAGGTGGAACTTGGCGTTGAACCCGCTCCCGATCATGCCCACGCCCAGCCGCTTCACGAGTAGCGCACTCCGAGCTTGGCGAGCGCCGCGGGCGGGCAGCCCGTCCACTCGCGCACAAACTTGTTGCCGAGATACTGCAGGTCTTCAATACCCATCTTGCTGGACCAGAACCCGGAGGCCGTGAGATCGCGGAACGAGTTGAAGAAGGCAACGCCGTGCGAATACTCGGGGTTCGCGCGGGCGGGCCAGGCGATGTCGTCCAGCACCGCGGCTCGCTCGGCGGCGCTCGACGATCGGAAGTCCTTCGCCGTGCGCCGGCGGCACTCGGCATCGAGCCAGGCGAGCCCGCCGCGCATCGGGCCCTGCATCTGTGGCCGGTCGATCATCATGAAGTCCATGAACTCGGGCACCAGCGCCTCCGTGGCGCTCCCGGAGCGCTCGTCCTTGGGGATGATGAGATCGACGAGCACGCGCACCGTCTCCCATTCGTGCGACGTGAAGAACTTCGGCTCGAATGTCACCGCTCGCAGGGCGCGCGCCGAGCGCATGGCGCGATCGACAGCCGCCGGCGTCCAATCGAACATGGTGGTGACTGCCGCAGCCCCCAGGGTCTGAATCGCCTCCCGGCGACTCAGGCCGTCCGGGCGTCCGGCCGTCCGGCCGTCTGTCATAGCGCCCCCTCCTTGCGTTGCGCGGTGATGTAATCCGCCGTCCGCCACGCGAGCGCGAGGATGGTCCACGTGGGGTTCTTGTCGGCCTGGGACACGAACGGCCCGCCGTCGGTGACGAAGAGGTTCTTGACGTCGTGCGCCTGGCACTGGCGGTTGAGCGCGGACGTCGCGGGATTGTCGCCCATGCGCGTCGTGC
The DNA here is from genome assembly GCA_050733275.1 of Gemmatimonadales bacterium. Taxonomy (GTDB): domain Bacteria; phylum Gemmatimonadota; class Gemmatimonadetes; order Gemmatimonadales; family GWC2-71-9; genus 20CM-2-65-7. The sequence goes on along the minus strand of JBOHSP010000110.1, from coordinate 8,163 downwards.
CCAGCTCGTGGATGATGCGCCCCCCGTCGGCGATGCCGTAGCCCCGCTCGCGGGTCGGCATCGGCGAGAACACGGTGCCGCCCATCTCGGCGACGAGCGCGCGGAAGGTCTCCTGCATGTGCTTCACCTGGTTGTACTCGTGGTCGGTCCATTGCCAGTGGAAGCGCAGCACCGGAATGCCCCAACGGTCCACGACCGTGGGGTCGATCTCGCAATAGCAGTCGTCGTTGGGGATCTGTTCGCCGCGCCCCGAGAACCCGATGGTGGCGCCGTAGTAGCGGCGATAGTCGTCCTTCAGCTGCGTGCCGTAGCCGCCACCCGGCGGATAGCGATGAATCCCGCCCATGAACCCGTAGGACGGCATGTCCAGCCCGCCCCAGATCTCGATGTGGTAGCCGCGCGGGAAATCGAGCTGCTTGTTGTCGAGCCACCACGGCATGTAGAGGTGCATTCCGCCCACGCCGTCCTCGTTGTGCGGCACGTGGTCCGCCATGCGCGGAATAAAGCCCGCCACGTCGGTGCCCGTGGTGTCGGTCAGGTACTTGCCGACCACGCCGCTCGAGTTCGCGAGGCCCTGGGGGAAGCGGCTCGATGTGGAGTTGAGCAGCAGGCGGGCCGTCTCGCACGCGCTCGCCGCGAGCACCACGATGCGCGCGCGCACCTGCTGGTCGCTGCCGTCGGTCTTGTCGATATAGCGGACGCCGCTCGCCAGCCCGGCGCGATCGACCGTCACTTCCCGCGCCATGGCATTGGTCAGCACGGTGAGGCGCCCGGTGCGGCGGGCCGGCGCGAGCAGCACGTTGGTCGAGGAGAAGTTGGCGTGCACCGCGCAGCCGCGGTTGCACTGCCCGCAGTAATGGCACGCCGGCCGGCCGTTGAGCGGCCGCGTGAGAATCGACAGGCGCGAGGGAATACAGGTGATGCGCAGCCGGTCGCAGGCCTGCTTCACCAGCAGCTCGTAGCAGCGCGGCTTGGGCGGCGGGAGGAAGATGCCGTCGGGCTCGTTCTCGATTCCCTCCCGGCTGCCGAAGATGCCGACCAGGCGGTCGACCCGATCGTAGTAGGGCTTCACATCGTCGTAGGAGATCGGCCAGTCGTCGCCCAGGCCGTCGCGCCGCTTGGGCTTGAAGTCGAGCGGCCCGAAGCGCAGCGAGATGCGGCCCCAGTGGTTGGTGCGGCCGCCGATCATCCGCGCCCGCCACCAGTCGAACTCCGTGCCGGGCGCGCGGGTGTACGGCTCGCCCTCCAGGTCCCACCCACCCACGCACGCGTCCCACTCGCCGAAATGGCGCGTGGGGATGGAGGCGCCGCGGCGCGGCGACTCGTAGCTCCAGCGGAACATGGCGGCGTCGCGGGCGTTGTCCCACTCGCCGCCGGCCTCGAGCAACACCACGTCGGCCCCGGCCTGCGTCAGCACGTAGGCCGCCATTCCCCCGCCCGCTCCCGACCCGACGATGCAGACGTCGTGGACTTTCGCTTGGCTGGCACTCATACGGTGCAGATCTCCACGGCTTGGCGCAGCGAGCGCAGCGGATCGCGACTCGGCACGAATTCGTGGGCGACGAAGCCCGTGAAGCCGGTGTCCGCGATCGCCCGCGCCACGGCGCGGTAGTTGAGCTCCTGGGTGTCGTCAATCTCGTGCCGGCCCGGCACGCCGCCCGTGTGGAAATGGGCGATGTGCGCGGCGTGCTGCCGGATGGTCCGAATCACGTCGCCTTCCATGATCTGCATGTGGTAGATGTCGTAGAGCAGCTGCACGCGCGGCGAGCCGACGGCCTCCATCACGGCGACGCCGAACGCCGTGTGGTCTCCCTGGTAGTCCGGATGGTCCACCTTGCTGTTCAACAGCTCGACGCAGATCGTGATGCCGTGGCGTTCGGCGAGCGGCGCGACCCGCCGCAGGCCGGCCGCGCAGGCGGCGATCCCTGCGGCGTCGCTCGTGCCGCGCCGATTGCCGAACATCGCGATGATGTTGGGCACGCCGTGCTCCACGGCCAGGGGGAGCGCGCGCTCGATCTCGCCGACGAGCAGGTCGTGATTGGCCGGATCGTTGAACCCGCGCTCGATGAAGTCGCGGCGGATCGCGGCATAGCCCATCGAGCACACCAGCCCGAACCGGCGCACCACGGGCCAGTCGTCGGCGCCGAGCAGGTCAATCGCGGCGAGCCCCATGTCCGCGCATGCGCGGCAGAACTCGGGCAATGGGATCGCGCGGTAGGGCCAGCGGCTGACGGACTGCTTCAGGCGCCCGGCCGCCCGGACGGCCTGACGGCCGGACGCCCAGACGCCCGGACGCCCCAACGGCCCGAGCGCGAGTCCAGCCGTCGCCCCAATCGCGACTCTCAGCATCTCGCGTCGGCCGACTGTCGGGGCGTCTGGGCGTCCGGGGGTCGGGGCGTCCATCAAAACTCCAACCGCCTCAGGTATTCATAGCTCTTCCGCAGGAACGCGAACGGATCGGCCGGCTCGTCGTGCTCGACGAAGTAGTGCCGGATGCCCGCCTGCTCGTGGTGACTGAAGATACGGCGGAAGTCGATCGTCCCCGCGCCCACGGCCACCTGCGGGTGCGCCGGCGCTCCGCCCGAGTCCTTCACGTGCACCAGTGTGATACGCCCCGGCCAGCGGGCGAAGTAGCTGAGCGGATCCTGACCGCCCTTGGTGATCCAGTAGAGGTCCAGCTCGATCTGCACCAGCGCGGGATCGGTGTGCTCGAGCAGCACGTCGAAGGGGATCCGCCCCTCGAGCGGCGTGAACTCGAAGTCGTGGTTGTGGTAGGCGAACTGCAGGCCGGCGGATTTGGCCTCCGCGGCCACGCGGTTGAAGTCCTCCGCCACGCGGCGGTAGTCGTCCAGCGTGCGCCGGCGCTCCTCTGGGATCCAGGGCACCACGATGTAGCGATGCCCGATCACCCGCGACGCCTCGAGCGAGGCGCGCCAGGCGTCGGGCTCGATCGAGCCGACGTGCGTGGCCGGCGCCGTGAGCCCGTTGCGGTCGAGCAGCGCGCGCACGGCCGAGGGAGCGTGGTTGAAGTAGCCGGCGAACTCCACTTCCTGGTAGCCGATCTCGGCCACGCGGGCGAGCGTGCCCTCGAAATCGCGCCGCATCTCGCCACGAATCGTGTAGAGTTGCAGGCCGATACGATCGAGGCGTGAGCGGTACGCGGTACGCGGTGCGCGGGGAAACGCGGCCGCGACGCCTATCCCGGCCATCATCGCCATGAATTCCCGCCGCTCCATCCCGCGCACCGCGCACCGCTCACCGCGTCCGTTTTTCATGGCTCTCTCCGCTCGTCGGTATGCCCTAAGTTGGCACGCGTCGCGAGACCTAGCCATATGGCCCGTCCGGGCCTACTCTTGACCCCCGACGTCCCACTCTGCATGCGCGAGGTGCCTATGAACGCTGGAGCAGTGGTGTGCGCGGCCGCGGTGACCGTGGCCCTGGCCTGTTCGCCGTCGCCCGACCCGGAGCGCGAGGACCCCATGCCCGCCGAGCGCGTGCTGTTCGACGGCCGGTCCACCGCGGCGTGGCGGGCCTACCGGGGACAGGACCTGCCGGCCGGCTGGCAGATCGTGGATGGCGCGCTGACGCGTGTCGCGGGGGGGGGCGACATCATCACCAAGGACCAGTTCGCGAACTTCGAGCTGACGCTCGAATGGCAGATCGCCGAGGGCGGCAACAGCGGCATCATGTACCACGTCACCGAGGACGCCGAGCAGACGTACATGACGGGCCCGGAGATGCAGGTGCTGGACGATGCCGGGCACGGCGACGGCCAAGCGCGGCTGACGGCGGCGGGCGCCTGCTACGCGCTCTACCCCGCGCCCGCCGGCGCGGTCCGGCCCGCCGGCGAGTGGAACGCCGTCCGGCTGCTGGTGAACGGACCGCACGTCGAGCACTGGCTCAACGGCGTGAAGGTGGTCGAGTACGAGCTGTGGAGCGACGACTGGAACGCCCGCGTCACGGCGAGCAAGTTCGCCGAGTGGCCCGGCTTCGGCGAGGCGCGGCGCGGTCATATCGCCCTGCAGGACCACGGTAACCGGGTCGCCTACCGCAACATCCGCATCCGGGAGCTGCCATGAGCGTGCGCGCGCGGCTGTCGACCATGATGTTCCTGCAATTCTTCGTCTGGGGGGCATGGTACACGACGATCGCCGTGTATATGACGAATCAAGGGATGGCGACGCTGACGCACTGGCCCTATACGGTCAACCCGATCGCGGCCATCGTGGCGCCGTTCTTCCTCGGGCTCGTCGCGGACCGCTTTTTCGCCACGCAGAAGGTCCTCGGCGTGCTCCACGTCCTGGGCGGCATCGTGATGTTTCTCGTGCCGCAGGCGTCCGGCGCCCCGCTCGCGTTCATCCTGTTGTTGCTGCTCTATAATCTCTGCTACATGCCGACGCTGGGGCTCGCGAATAGCCTGGCATTCCATCACATCCAATCACAGGAGCAGCAGTTCCCGCTGATCCGCGTCTTCGGCACGATCGGCTGGATCGTGGCGGGGCTGTTCATCAGTCTCGTGCTCGGTAATCTGGTCGCCGCCGTCCCCGAGCAGACGGCGCTCCCCATCTACACGGCGGGGACGGCGAGCGTGCTGCTCGGGCTGTACGCGTTCACGCTGCCGCATACGCCGCCGCCGGGCGCCGGCCAGCGAGTGTCGCTGCGCAGCATCGCGGGGCTCGACGCGCTGACACACCTCGGCGACCGGCCGTTCTACATCTTCATCGCCGCCTCCCTGCTGCTCTGCATCCCGCTCGCGGCCTATTACAACTTTACCCAGATCTTCCTCGGGAACGCGGGCGTGACGCGCATTGCCGCCACCCAGACGCTCGGGCAGATGTCCGAGGTCATTTTCATGCTGCTGATGCCGCTGTTCTTCCTGCGGCTCGGCGTCAAGAAAATGCTGCTCCTCGGGATGGGCGCGTGGGTGGTGCGCTACGCGCTGTTCGCCATCGCGGCACCCTCCGCGATCTTCTGGATCATCGCGATGGGCATCCTGCTCCACGGCATCTGCTATGACTTCTTCTTCGTCACGGGGCAGATCTACGTCGATAAACGATCCACCCCCGCCATCCGCGGCCAGGCGCAGGGCTTCCTCGTGCTGGTCACCTACGGGGTGGGCATGCTGATCGGCGCGCAGGTCGCCGGCAACGTGTACAACCGGTTTCTCGGCGGGGCGACGAGCCTGACCCTCGGCCAGTGGTCCAGCTTCTGGATCCTGCCCGCCGCCTTCGCGGCCGCGGTGCTCGTGTTCTTCGCGCTGCTGTTTCGCCCCGGCCCGGCCGTGGGAGCGGCCCCGGGAGCGCGCGCCGGCGCCCCGGGCTCCGGCCGGTAACTCCGCTCGGAGGATCTTCACGATGGGTCACAAACGCATCTCCAGACGGACGTTCGTGGAGGGTGTGGGGACCGGCCTCGCCTTCACGGTCGTCCCGCGCCACGTGCTGGGCCGCGGCTTCCTCGCGCCCAGCGACAAGCTCAACGTCGCCTGCATCGGCGCCGGCGGAATGGGCGCGAACGACGTCACCGGCATGGCCAGGACCGACAACATTTACGCCCTGTGCGACGTGGACGACCACCAGGCCGCCCGCATGGTGGCGGCGCACCCGCGCGCCAAGCGCTACCAAGACTTCCGCGTCATGCTCGAGCGGGAAGGCCGTCACATCGATGCCGTCATGGTCTCGACGCCCGACCACACGCACGCCGCGGCCGGGCTGCTGGCGCTCAAGATGGGCAAGCCCACGCGCATCCAGAAGCCGCTGGCGCGCACGATCTGGGAAGTGCGCCAGCTCGCCGATGCCGCGCGCCGCGCCAAAGTGGCGACGCAAATGGGCAACCAGGGCCATGCACAAGAAGGCACGCGGCAGATGCGCGAGTGGGTGGAGGCGGGAGCCATCGGGACAGTCCGCACGATCGAGCTGTGGACCAACCGGCCGATCTGGCCGCAGGCGATCGAGCGCCCGCTGGAGGAGTATCACACGCCGCCCTGGCTCGACTGGGACCTGTGGCTCGGCCCGGTGGCGGCGCGTCCCTATCACCCCGCCTACGCGCCGTTCCGCTGGCGCGGCTGGTGGGACTTCGGCACCGGCGCGCTCGGGGACATCGGCTGCCACTCGATGGACGCGTCGTTCTGGGCGCTCGACCTCGGGTACCCGAGCCGCATCGAGGCCGAATCCACCAAGCTGTTCCCCGAGACCGCGCCCGCCGTGTCGCGCATCGCGTACACGTTCCCGGCGAAGGGCGCCCGACCCGAGATCACGGTCGTGTGGCGCGACGGCAGCCTCTATCCCTCGCGCCCGCGGGAAGTCGCCGAAGCGGCGCTGTGGCCGCCGGAAAACAGCGGCCAGCTGTGGATCGGCGACGACGGCAAGCTGATCGCCGGCATCTACGGCGATGACCCGCGGCTGCTCGACCCGGCGCGCCAGGCCGAGATCACGGCCAACCCGCCGGCGCAGAAGTACCCGCGCACCGAAGGCGTGTACGCCGAATGGAGCGCCGCCTGCAAGGGCGGGCCCCCGGCGGGCGCCAACTTCGACTACGCCGGGCGGCTCACGGAGATGGTGCTGCTGGGCAATCTCGCGGTGCGGATGGGGCAGCCGCTCGACGTCGATCCGCAAACCGGCGAGATCAAGACGGCGGGCGTGCCCGCCGAGTACATCAAGCCGGCGTATCGGCCCGGCTGGGGGCTGTAGGGGGACGGCCGGACGCCCGATCTTCAGTCCTGGGCTGGGGGCCCGGCGATGGCGCGGTCTATCTGGCGAATGGCGCCGAGGTGATAGGCCAGGTGCACGACGCTCGAGATCATGCCGGTGAGCTCGAACTCGCCCAACTCCAGGGGCTTCCGCACCACCCCCTGCCAGGCCTCCAGTTCCGCGCGCAGCGCGGTGCGCCGTGCGCGCCATTCCTCCTCGGTTACGGTGAGCCGCCGCCAGCTGGCGCTCCAATCGGCCGTGCGGAACGCATCCTCGTCGCCACGACTCCAGCGGTTCATGAGCTCGAACCCGTACCGCAGGTGATCCACATGCGCGGCGATCGAAGCGCCGCCGTTGGGCGGGCGGGCCGACGCCGCGGCGGCGGACAGGCGGTCGAGGGAACGCAGCAGCCCCGCATCGCCGCGGTTGAGCACCCAACATTCGCCCGGACCCGCGCCGTCCACGAGCTCGGCCAGCAGCGTCGCGAGCGCGCGGTGCGGCTGCTCACTCATCGAATCGCCTGCACTTCCGCGACGGCCTCGAGTGCCGCGCCGATGTCGCGCGACAGGGCCTGCGCTTCCTGCGTGGCCGTCGAAACGCCGGGCAGCGCCGCCTGGAGGCCCGCCGAGCGCACCCGGATGAGATCCATGCGGAGGCTGCCGAGCGCCAGCCCCGCGCTCTCGAGCTGACCCAGCAACGTCGCGCGCCGCCCCGCAAACTCGTCCAGCGACGCCCGCTGCCGGCGCGTCTGCGCGAGCCGCCGCTCCCCATCCGCCGAGGGCGGCGCAGCCTCGAGCCGGGCGATGCGCTGGTCGAGATCGCGGCGCAGCTCGGGATCGACGTCATCGGCGAAGCGGTGCAGCAGCTCGGCCAGGTGCGCCACCCGCTTGACTAACGCGTCTACGGTCGGCCCGACGTCGGGCAGGAGCGCGCGATCGGCCTTGGACAGCTTCGCGAGGATGTGCAGAATCGCCGCGCGATCGTGGGCTGCCCGTCGGATTGCATCGCCATACGGCCCGTCCAGCACCTCCCGGGGCGCAAGCTGCTCGAGCTGGCGCTGGCTTGGGGCGGGCGGTGCCGGCAGCACCCACTTCAGCGGCAGGAGCAGCGCGCGGCGCAGCTTGACGCCGGCGCGGCGGAGGGAGCTGCCCCGCCGCCACAGCTTCGCCCACATATATCCGGGAACGATCACGGCCAGCACGAGCGGCGGAATCGGCTCGCTGATCCCCGCCACGAAACCGCCCATGCCCGCGATCGTCGCGCCCAGCGTCAGCACGGTGTAGCCGCGAAACGCCGTGACGCGATCCAGCAGGTTCACGCGGCCGGCCCAGAGCCGCAGATCGTCGCGCTGCTCCGGCGTGAGGCCAGCAAGGTGCTCGGGCTCGAGCGGGATCGCGTCGGAGCCGCGTCGCGACGGCGCTTTGGGACGCGCGTCGCGGCGCGCGCTGGCCGGCCGGGGAGGCGCGTAGCGCACGGG
>JBOHSP010000109.1:0-6281 GCA_050733275.1 Gemmatimonadales bacterium | reverse complement strand
GCCCGATCGCGTACCGGTGCAGGTGTGGTATACGATCCGCCGTCCCCGCAACACGCCGTTCGGCGACCGCCCCCTTCCCGCGGGCGTCGTGCAGCTGTACCAGGCCGATGCCGGCGGGCGACTGCAGTTGATCGGCGAGGCGGCGACGAACCACACCGCTCCCGGGCGGGACCTGCGGGTGCAGTCGGGCGACGCGTTCGATGTCACCGCCGAGCGCGTGCAGACGGAGTTCGATCAGGAGGTCCTGCCGCCGGAGGAGCGCGGCCAGGCTCAGCGCCGGCGCGTCACGGCCGCCTATCGCGTGACGATCACGAACGCGAAGCCCGCGGCGGTCACCGTGGACGTGCGGGAGCAGCGCTTCGGCGACTGGAAGATCATCGAGAGCAGCGTACCGCCCGAGAAGCTGTCGGCGAGCGAGACGCGGTTCCGCCTCACGGTGCCGGCGGGCGGGGAGGCCACGCTCAGCTACACGGTGCAGATCGAATCGTGACGGGCCCCGTCCAGCTCGTGCACGTCGGCGACCTCCATTTCGGCGGCGTGGCCGAAATCGTGCAGATCGAGGCGCTGGAGCGGGTGCTGCCCGACCTCCGTCCCGACGCGATCGTGATCGCCGGCGACGTGTCCCAGCGCAGCCGGCACGGTGAGTTCCAGCGCGCCCGCGCGTTCGTGAATCTGGCGCGCGAAACCGCGCCGGCCCTCGTGATACCCGGCAATCACGACGTGCAGTGGTGGTGGCGTCCGCTCCTGCCGTTCGCCCGCGAGGCGCTATACCGCAAGTACCGCCGCTACTTCGGCGACGACCTCACGCCCACGCTCACGCTGCCGGGGACCGCGGTGATCGCTTCGGTGCTCACCGCGCACGGCGTCGCCTGGGGATCGCTCACGCCGCGGCTGCGGGACATCGCCGTGAAGGGGCATCTGCCCAAGCGCGAGATACAGCGGGTGCAGCAGATCTTCGCGGCGGCCGAGCCGGGCATGGCCAAGGTGCTGGTGGTGCATCACAACGTGCTGCGGGGCGAGCTGTCGGGGCGCATGGGTCTGGCGCGCTGGCGGACCGCGCAACGCCGCATCGTGGAGTCGGGCGCCGACGTGGTATTGTGCGGGCACGACCACCAGGAGGGCGCCGAGCTGCTCGACGGCAAAGTCGTGGTCTCGACCGCGGGCACCTTGTCCATGCGCTCGCGCGGCGGCCGGCCGTGTTCGTTCAGCGTCGTGACGATCGAGCCGACCGCCGTGCAGATTACGTACTTCCGGTGGGATCCCGGCCGAGGCCGCTTTCAGCCATCGGATACCCAGGCTTTTGCCCGAGGCATGCATGCCCCCGAAGTTTCAAGGCGTTGATTTCTACGGAGTCGACCGGCTGCTGTCGGAAGAAGAACGCGCCGTCCGCGACACCGTCCGCGATTGGGTCGACGACAACCTGATGCCCGTGATCGGCGAGGCGTACATCGCCGGCAAGTTCCCCCTGCAGCTCGTTCCGGGGATGGCCGAGCTGGGCCTGTTCGGGGCCAATCTGCCCGAGCAGTACGGCTGCGCCGGCCTCAACAACGTCGCCTACGGGCTGATCATGCAGGAGCTCGAGCGCGGCGACTCGGGCCTGCGCTCGTTCGCGTCGGTCCAGGGCGCGCTGGTGATGTACCCGATCTACACGTTCGGCTCCGAGGAACAGAAAAAGCGCTGGCTGCCGCAGATGGCGAGCGGCAAAGTGATCGGCTGCTTCGGCCTGACGGAGCCGGACTACGGCTCGAACCCCGCCGGCATGATCACCGTCGCGAAAGAGACGAAGGACGGCTGGGTGCTGAACGGCGCCAAGATGTGGATCACGAACGGCTCCACGGCGCAGGTCGCGATCGTCTGGGCCAAAACCGGCAAGCTCGACGACCCCAACTCGATTCGCGGCTTTATCGTTCCCACGGACAGCAAGGGCTTTGCGGCGAAAGACCAGAAGGGCAAGCTGTCGCTGCGCGCCAGCGATACCAGCGAGCTCGTGTTGCAGGACGTGCACGTTCCCAAGGAGGCGCTGCTTCCCGAGTCAGGTGGGCTCAAGTCACCCTTGATGTGTCTCACAGCGGCGCGTTACGGGATCGCGTGGGGCGCAGTGGGGGCCGCCATGGCCTGTTATGACGAAGTCGTCAGCTATGCGAAGCAACGCGTGATGTTCGGCAGGCCGATCGGCGGCTTCCAGCTCCAGCAGGCGCGGCTCGCCGACATGCTGACGGAGATCACCAAGGCGCAGCTCCTGTGCCTGCAGCTCGGCCGGCTCAAGGACGAGGGCACGGCCACGCCCCAGCAGGTCTCGCTCGCCAAGCGCAACAACGTGAACATGGCCACCGACGTCGCCCGCGAGGCGCGACGGCTGCTCGGCGCCAACGGTATCCTCGCCGAGTACCAGGCGATGCGGCACCTCGCCAACCTCGAATCGGTCTACACCTACGAAGGTACGCACGACGTCCACACGTTGATCCTCGGTCAGGAAATCACCGGCCTCAGCGCCTTCAACTAGCTTGCAACAGGCGGATACACTTCCCCCGATCGAGGTAGTGGCCTCGATTCTTCCCTCGGCCGGTCCACGGATTCGTTCGGCCGTTCCCGCGCGCATCGTGTTCGTGTCCGGCCGCGACATCGACGCCTGGGAGCCGCGCACGCTGGCCGACGCGCTCGGCAGGCGGGCCGGCATCTCGACCTACGACGATCTCGGCTCGCCCTACAAGGTCAACCTCAGCGCGCGCGGATTCACCGCCGGCCCGGTCGTGGGCCTGCCGGCGGGGATTTCCGTGTTCCTCGACGGCGTGCGCCAGAACGAGGCCGACGCCGCCCAGGTCAACTTCGACCTCCTGCCGCTCGAGCACGTGAAGCGCATCGAGCTGCTCTCCGGCTCGGGCTCGCTGCTGGGGCCGAACTCGCTGGGGGGGGCGATCAATCTGATCACGCGCCGTGGCGAAGGCCCCGCCGAGGCCGAGACGGAATTGTCAGCGGGATCGTTGGGGGAGTGGAGTCTGGAAGGCTCCGCCACCGGGCCGGACTACTACATCGGGGCAGGGTACGAGCGCGGCGGCGGCTGGCGCGATGCGACATGGGCGCGCGGCTACAACGGCTTCGCCAACTTCGGCCGGCTCGATCCCGAGCGCGGCTTCTCGCTCCAGGCGTTTGCCGCGTCGTCGTACGCGGAGACCGCCGGTTCGCTGCCCGAAAGCGTCTTCGACGCCTCGCCCGAGGCGAATTTCACCGCCGGCGATTTCGAGGACCTGTCGCTCCTGCAGCTGGCGCTGACGGGCTACGCGCCGATCGGCGGCAGCCGCGGCGCGGCGACGCTCTATGTGCGCCGCCACCGCGCCGAGCGCTTCAACGTCAATCAGACGCCTGACCCCAACGTCCGTGGCTTGAGCCGCACGCACACCGTCGGCGCGAACGTCGAATGGGAATGGAAGGCGCTGCGCATCGGCGTGGATGCCGCGGCGCATGGCGTGAACATCCGGCTGTTCGAAGGTTCGACCCTCACGACCGACGTCGATAGTCCGAGCTGGGACGTCGCCGCCTATGCGACGGGTGACGTGACGGTCGGCCCGGCGACGCTGTCCGCGGGCGTGCGCTACGACTACGTGCGCGTGCCGTTCGAAGACAATCTCGCTCCGGCGGCCGACACGGTGAGCACATTCCGGCGGCTCAGCCCGCGTGTGGGAGTGACGATCGCACGCGGGACGACCTCCTGGTACGCCTCGGTCGGGCGGAGCTTCCGCGCCCCCGTCATTCTGGAGCTCGCCTGCGCCGATGAGACCGCCGCCTGCCCGCTCCCCTTCGCCCTTGGCGACGACCCGCCGCTCGATCCGGTCGTCGGGACGACGTACGAGATCGGCGTGCGCTCCGCCGTGGGCGCCCTGATGTTCGATGCGGCCGTCTACCGCACCGACGTGCGCGATGAAATCGCGTTCATCGCGTCCGACGCGGCGGTATTCGAGGGCTACTTCGCGAACATCGGGAACACTCGCCGGGAGGGACTGGAGGCGGCTGCCGACTTGCAGCTTGCCTCTGGTCACAGCCTCTATGCGAGCTACGCCTTCACGCGCGCGACCTACCGCACGGCGGCGGACATTTTCAGCCTGCGCTCGGACAGCGATTTCGTCGCGAGCCCCTACTACGGCGACAACGCGGTGCGCCCGGGCGACCGCCTGCCGCTCGTGCCCGAGCATCAGGTTCGCATGGGCGCCACGGTGGTGTTGGAACGCGGGCTCGAGGCGGGCGCCGATCTCCGCTACACCGGGGCCCAGTGGCTGCGCGGCGATGAAGCGAACGAAATCCGTCCGCTCGAGGAATATGTGACCGCCGGCGTGCGGGTTTCCTGGGAGCGAAAGGACTGGAGCATCGCCGCCGTCGTGACGAACTTGTTCGACACCAAGGCGGCGGTGTTCGGCACGTTCAATGAGAATCGCCAGACGGGGGAGCTCGAGCGTTTTCTCACGCCGCTCGAGCCTCGTGCATTGAAACTCATCCTGCGCCGGACGTTTTCATGAAGATCGCGGTGTGCATCAAGCGCGTGCCGGATACCGAGACGCGCGTCAAAATCGCGGCCGACGGCAAGAGCCTCGACGAGGCGGGGGTGAAGTTCGTCATCAACCCCTACGACGAGTTTGCGGTCGAGGAAGCGCTGCAGCGCAAAGAGCAGGCGGGCAGCGGTGAAGTCGCCATCTTCTGCCTCGGCCCCGCGGCCGCGCAGGAGACGATCCGCACGGCGCTCGCGATGGGCGCCGATCGCGGCGTGCTGCTCCAGTCCGACCGCGTCCCCGCCGACGGGCTCGAAACCGCCAAACTGCTCGCGACGGAGCTGCAAGACGGCGGCTGGGATCTGATCCTCTGCGGCAAAATGGCGATCGACGACTACGGCCATCAGCTCGGCCTCCTCCTCGCCGAGCTGCTCGGCCTGCCGTGTGTCAGCGCCGTTGCCCACCTCGAGATCGCGGGGACGAAGGGCGTCGCCGAGCGGGAAGTCGAGGGGGGCATTGAAGTCGTGGAGTTCCCGCTTCCAGCCGTCGTCACGACCGACAAAGGACTGAACGAGCCGCGCTATCCCGCGCTCAAGGGCATCATGGCGGCCAAAAAGAAGCCGCTCGAGGTGAAGCCAGTGCAAGTGGGCGTGGGCACGATCGAGGTTGTCGCGCTGGAGCTGCCGCCCGAGCGTAAAGAGGGGAAGATCGTGGGCGAGGGCCCAGGCGCGGTGCCGGAGCTCGTGCGCTTGCTGCGCGAAGAAGCGAAGGTCCTGTGAGCGGGAACGTCCTGGCAGTGCTCGAGCAGCGCGACGGCACGCTGCGCAAGGTCTCGTTCGAGGTTGTGGCCGGCGGGCGACGGCTGGGCGACGTCGAGGCGGTGATCTGCGGCGGGTCGGGTCCTGAGGGCTGTGCGAACGCCATCGCGCAGAAGGCGAAGGCGATCGGCTATCGGGCGATCGTGTTCGCGGCGACGGCCACGGGGAAAGACCTCGCGCCGCGCGTCGCGGCGAAGCTCGGCGTCGGCCATGCCGCCGACGTCACGGACCTCGCGAGCGAAGGCGATGCCATCGTGGCCACGCGCCCGGTCTACGCGGGGAAGGCGCTCCAGAAAGTCCGCTTGCTCGGCAAACCCGCAGTGTTGTCGCTCCGTCCCAATGTCTTCACGGCAGACGAGCAGGCCACGAAGGTCACGCCCGAGACGCTCGCCGTCCCGGAACCCGGACGGATCGTCGTGCGCGAGATCAAGGCCGCTCCAGCGGGCACGCTCGACGTGGCCGAGGCGCAAATCATCATCTCGGGCGGTCGTGGCCTCAAAGAACCCGCGAACTTCAAAGTGCTCGAGGAGCTGGCGCAGGCGTTCGGCGGGCGCGCGGCGGTGGGCGCGTCGCGCGCGGTGGTCGACGCGGGCTGGCGCGCCCACGGGGACCAGGTAGGCCAGACCGGCAAGACCGTGAGCCCCGGGCTCTACATCGCCGTCGGCATCTCGGGCGCGATCCAGCACCTCGCCGGGATGCGCACGTCCAAGGTGATCGTCGCGATCAACAAGGACAAAGACGCGCCGATCTTCAAGGTGGCGGACTACGGGGTCGTGGGAGATCTGTTCGAGGTGGTGCCGAGGTTGACGGAGGAGATTCGGAAACTTCATGGGTAATTGCGGATTGCGGATTTCGGATTGCGGACCTGCAATCGCGGATTGCGGATTTCGGATTGCGGATTTGCAGGGACGGTTCCGGCGCTTCGACGACTCCCTTTACAATCCGCAATCCGCAATCCGAAATCCGCAATGATTACCCCCGCATC
>JBOHSP010000108.1:0-3839 GCA_050733275.1 Gemmatimonadales bacterium | reverse complement strand
ATCTCGAGCGACACGCCGGACGAGCGCTTCCTGGCGCGCGTTCGCGCGGCCGCGATGCAAATTCTCGCGGAGGCATTTCGCTAACGCTCGCTGGTCAGTTGTGATCGTGCGATCCTGCATGCAGTTTGAACCCATGCTCAGAATCCCCCTGTCCATCGCCATCCCGATCGCCGCTGCGGCGTCCTCCGGTGCGTCCGCCCAGGACACCGCGGCCCACCGGACGCCGGCAGCCGACCCCGTCGCCCAGCTCGTCGCGCGCCTCGATCTCGAGCGGTACAAGGCGACGATCAAGGGCCTGACCCAATTCGGCGACCGCCGGCAGGGCACGGCCAGAAACCGCGCCGCCGTCGACTGGATCGAGCAGCAGCTGCGCAGCTACGGCTGCAGCGACGTCTCGCGGCTCACCTACGAGTACCAGCCGCGGCCGCGTGCGCAACGCCGGGGGCCACGGCCCGCGCGGGACACGACGCGCGCGGCGGGCGGGGGCCGGTATCGCGGGATCCGCGTCCGCCCCGGCGTCAACAACGACTCGCTACGCCAGCCCGATGCCGCCGTGCGTGCCCTGAATGCCGAGCCCACCACGCCCGGCGAGCGCCAGGAGGTCTACTGCACCAAGATCGGCGCCACGCGCCCGGGCGAGATGTACATCATCGGCGCGCACATGGACGGGATCGGGTGGGGTGAAGCGGCGAACGACGACGGCTCCGGCACCGCCCTCGTGATGGAGCTGGCGCGCATCTTCTCCAGTCCCGACGTGCAGACCGAGCGGTCGATCCGCTTCGTGCTGTGGAACAACGAGGAATCCGGCCTCAACGGCTCGCGGGCCTACGTCGCGCAGCGGCAGGCGTTGCAGGGGAAGGAAGATCCTCCCGGCTCGGGCCGCTATCCCGAGCCCAGGTGGCTCGGCATGATCCAGCACGACATGATGCTGTTCGATCACGGCATGCCGGGCGCCGACGGCACGCTCAGCCGAGAGCAGCGCCCCGAAGCCGACGTGAACATCGAGTTTCAGGCGAGCTCGAAATTCGCCGACGCCGCACAGCGGCTCGCCTGGGTGTTTCACGCCGCGAACGAGAAGTACGCGACCGACTATCCGGCGAGCGTCAGCCCCCATATGACGAACACCGATTCGGCGCCGTTCCAGGACCTCGTGGCGGCGATCAGCTTGCGGGAGAACGAGCGCGGCACGCAGGTCGGCGCGGGGTGGAGCCCGCACTGGCACCAGCCTACGGACCTGTACTCGACCTACAGCGACAATGATTTCCGGCTGGGGCTGAACGCGGCGCAGACCACGCTCGCGGCGGTCGCGGGGCTGGTGGGGGTCGCGATCAAGTAGGATCCTCGGGCGCCGGCGCCTCGTACATCTGCCGTACCTCCATTTCGCCCTCCCAGCCGGGCCAGTGCTGCGCATGAAACTGCATGAAGTCCACCGCCGCGCGAATGGCCTCCTCGCGCGTGGGCAACTCGAGCACCGCATATCCGCCGATCACTTCCTTGGACTCGGTGAACGGCCCGTCGTCACATATCGATATCCTTCGGGACCGGTCGGCGAGCTATACTGGGAGCATGAGATCGCCTTGGTGCCGGCGTATCCCGCGAGCGGTCGCGTTCGCCGCCGCGCTGGGATGGTGCAACCCGTCCGTTGCCGCTCCACAGAACGACGCAGCCGACGCTCGGCGCCTCATTGACGTGCTGGGACTCGAAGCCGGATCGGTGGTCGCCGACGTGGGTGCGGGTTCCGGTGTGCTCACGGTGCCCATCGCCCGACACGTCGGCCCTCAGGGACGGGTATACGGCACCGACATCAATCCGGACCGCCTCGCCGACATTCGTGAGGCGGTGCGCGCGGCGTCACTCGAGAACGTGGTGGTCGTCGAGGGCGCGCCGGGGGAGACCATGCTGCCGGCGCAATGCTGCGACGCGATCTTCATGCGCAACGTGTATCACCACTTCGGCGACCCCGAGGCGATGAACGCCAGCCTGCTTCGCTCGCTCCAGCCGGGTGGGCGCCTGGCCGTCGTGGACTTCCCACCGGATCAAGCCCGCAGCGCCGCTCCGGGGAGCCGGGCGCAAGGCGACGCGCATGGCGTGACCTCGGCGACGGTCATCGAGGAGCTGTCGGCGGCAGGCTTCACCCGCGTGCGCCGGCTCGAGTGGACCAACTCTCGTGCGTTCCTTGTGGTAGCCGAGCGCCCGCGCCCGGAGCGGTAACACTTCGTGACGAACAGGCTATCTCCTTTGCATCTGGTCGAAGCCGGCGGCGGCCCGCTGCACGTCGGGTGGGAAATCCGCCATCTCCTGCACCTGGCGGACTTCGATGAGCTCGTCGTCGCCCATGGGAGCGCGCCGAGCCCACTCGATCTCCTTGGCTTCGGCGAACGGGCGGTCCTTGACGGTGGGCTTGCCGCCCTATGGCCTGCCGGGCTCCCTCGGCTCTCCCGTGCGAGAATGCTTTTTGCGATTGTGTTCGTCGAGCTCCTGCCCGGTTTTGAAACGCTCGCCGCATTCGCGGCACGTGAAGCCCTTATCCTCAGCCATAGGTAGCTCCTGTACGGTTTACTCTGATACCCAGGCGCCCCTTTCTGCGATCACGGATGGTATTAACCCCAGAAGCAGATCCCTCTTAAAACCCGGCCCTCGGCAGCCTCGGCGTGATCCTGAGCGCGTTCTGATAGTAGACCTTCTTCAGCACGTCGTCGGGCAGATCGATGCCGTACAGCTTCCAGAAGGCGTGATAGTCGCGGTAGTAGTCGAAGTAGTCGTCACGCGTCTCGAACACCCGAAAGTAGTACGGATACTCCTCCGGTTGATATGAGTCCTTGCCGAACAGAATGCGGTTCTGGTACCGGACGAAAAAGTCGTGCGCGGCGCGCGGCTGGCGCCCGATGTCGTACAGAATCGCGCCGACTTCCACGTACAGATTGGGCATCTCGTCCAGCATCCTGCCAAGCCGCGCCAGGTCGTTGGCGTGCCACCCCATGTGGGCCGCGACGAAGGTTGTCCGTGGATTCCGGCGGAACAGGTTGTCCCGCTCGCGCATCAGCTCATCGAAGGTGGGACGCTGGTCCGGACCCAGGTATCGGTTCGGAAAGAGCGCGAGCTCCAGCCACCGCTCGTTCGTGTAGTCGTGCGGCTGATAGAACTCCTGCGGATCACCCGTGTGAATGAACACCGGAAGCCCGAGCCTGGCGGCCGCCGCCCAGATGGGATCGAGGTCGGGATCGTCGAGCGCGAGCCGCGATCCGTCGGCTTTGCGGATCGTCTGCCCGAAGGCCTTGCCGATCTCGCCGATTCCCACGGCTCCCGCGGCGACGTCGGCCTCGAGCTGCGCGACGGCGCGCTCAGCCCATCCCGGGCCGACGCCGCGCAAGTCGATCCCCGTCAGGACACGCACGCGGTCCTTCATCGCGGGCGATGCGGCGATCGTCGCGACGGTACGCCGCAGCGCGTCCCCGGACGTGTTTTCGGCCGCGATCATCAGGCGCACGTTGAGCGCGTCGAGCTCGGCGCCGAGTCGGGCGAGCGACTCCACAGATCTGAGTCGGTCCCGCGGATGCCCGTGAAAGTCGATCGCGGGGTACTTCGCCTTCGGCACGGGATGTATGGGGACGACGAGCGTGGAGCGCGGCCGGTAGTCCAGAATGCTCGGCGCCGGCCCTTCGGGCCCCATGCAGAGTCGCGGACGGATCTCGGTGGTACCCGGCGGACAGGACTCGTCGGCGCGGATCCTGGTGGCGCGCTCACGCCCTCGCTGCGCCTGGAGATCGGCGCCGGCCAGTGTGACGATGTACGCGGCGGCGAGCGGGGCTCGCCATGATCGCAGACCCATGCCGGATAAT
>JBOHSP010000107.1:0-7888 GCA_050733275.1 Gemmatimonadales bacterium | reverse complement strand
CCCCCCCGCGGCGCCGTCGCCTGCGGCCGCGCCGGGCCGCGCCCAGCCGACCAAACCGACGACGCTGTACCGGGCCCCGGACGGCCCGGAAGCTGGAACGCTGTCGGCCGACACACCGCTGCGCGTGCTGAGCCGGACGGGCGAATGGGCTCGCGTGCAGCTCGAGGGCTGGGTGAAGGCGGACGAGCTCCGGGCATCCAGCGCGGGGGGTGCCCTGGTCGGCGTCAGCGCCGCCGAGCTGCGCACCGACCCCGAGCGCTTTGAGGGCCAGGTGCTGCGCTGGCGGCTCGAGTTCATCGCGCTTCAGAAAGCCGACGAGCTGCGTCCCGACATTCCGCCGGGCGCCTCGTACGTCCTGGCGCGCGGCCCGCTGCCGGAGCGCGGGTTCGTGTACCTGATCGTGCCGGAGGCCAAGCTGGAGGCGGTCCGCGCGCTCACGCCGCTGGCGGCGATGGTCGTGACGGTGCGCGTGCGCACCGGCCGGAGCCGCTATCTCGGCAATCCCGTGGTCGAGCTCATCGCCCTCGAGGGCGCGGCCGGCGGCCCCGGGGGAGCAGGGGGAGGAGGAGGACCAACGCCATGAACGACGTGTTGGCCGAGCGGATCCGGCGCAAGCTGGATGCCTTGCCCGACGAACAGGTGTACCAGGTGCTCGACTACATCGAGTTCCTCGAGTCCAAGTACGCCCAGCGCGCCGCCGGGGCGCCGCCCTTTCAGAAGGTCGCCGAGACGCTCGAAGACACGTTGCGGGCCGGGCGCGTGCCGGTGACCATCATCCGCGGCACCATGGACGCCGTGGGCAAGGCGGGCCGGTTTCTCGAGGGCCTCGCGGCGGCGGGCAAAGCCGCCGTGGACGAGGCCAAGAAGAAGCCGGTTGAGGAAACCAAGTCGCCCCAGTAACTTCCGCCATGGGAACCTTCCGGTCCGACGTCGCCCTCACGTTCGACGACGTCCTGCTCGTCCCCCGCCACTCGACCGTCCATCCCCGCCACGTCACCGTGGCGAGCCCGTTCACCCGCGGTATCCCGCTCAACATCCCCCTCGTCGCCGCCGCCATGGATACGGTGACCGAAGCGGACATGGCCATTGCCATGGCGCGCCAGGGCGGGATCGGCGTGGTCCACAAGAACATGTCGATCGACCGCCAGGCGGCGGAGGTGGACCGCGTGAAACGCAGCGAGTCGGGCATGATCCTCAATCCGATCACGCTCGGCCCCGACCGCGCGCTGCGCGAAGCGCATCAGCTCATGTCGCGCTTCAGGATCTCGGGCGTGCCGATCGTGGATGGGGCGGGGAAGCTCGTCGGGATCATCACCAATCGGGACCTGCAGTTCGAGCGCGAGCTCGACCGTCCGATCCGGGAGGCGATGACCAAGGGCACGCTCGTCACGGCGCCGGTGGGAACGACGCTGGACGAGGCCGAGCGCATCCTCGCCAGCCACCGCATCGAGAAGCTGCCGGTCGTCGACGACGACGGCGTGTTGCGGGGCCTGATCACCATCAAGGACATCTTCAAGCGCCGCCAGCATCCCGACGCCAACAAGGACCAGCACGGCCGGCTGCGCGTGGCCGCGGCCGTGGGCGCGACCCCCGCTCCCGAGGCCCGCGCCCGCACCCAGGCGCTGCTCGACGCCGGCTGCGACGTCATCGTCGTGGATTCGGCGCACGGCCACTCGCAGGGCGTGCTCGACACGGTGGCCTGCCTGCGGGAGGCATTCCCGGAGGCGCAGCTCGTGGCCGGCAACATCGCCACCGAGGCCGGCGCGCGCGCGCTGGTCGAGCGCGGCGTCGATGGCGTGAAGGTCGGCGTCGGCCCCGGCTCGATCTGCACCACGCGCGTCGTCACCGGGATCGGGGTCCCGCAGATCACCGCCATCGTGGATGCCGTGCGCGGCGCCGGCGACATCCCCGTCATCGCCGACGGCGGCATCAAGTACTCGGGCGACGCCGTCAAGGCGATCGCCGCCGGCGCGTCCAGCGTGATGATGGGGTCGATGCTCGCCGGGACGGAGGAGAGCCCGGGCGAGTCGTTCCTGCTCGAGGGCCGTCGCTTCAAGACGATCCGGGGCATGGGCAGCCTGTCGGCGATGGAGGAAGGGTCGGCCGATCGCTACTTCCAGGAAGGCGAGGTCGCGATCCAGAAGCTCGTGCCCGAGGGCATCGAGGGGCGGGTCCCGTTCCGCGGGCCGGTGGCCGACGTGATCTACCAGATGGTCGGAGGCCTGCGCAGCGGCATGGGCTACTGCGGCGTCTGCGACATCCGGGCGCTGCAGACCGAAACGGAGTTCATCCGCATCACGTCGGCCGGGTTGCGCGAGTCGCATCCGCACGACGTCGTGATCACGCGGGAAGCGCCGAACTACAGTTTGTAGCGAGCACGTGCCATGATGCGTCCGCGCGACATCTCGATCGCTCTGTTGTGCTGTGTCGCTGGCGCTCCGCTCCGCGCGCAGCTTCCCGCGGCCGATACGCTTCCGCCCTCCGCTGCACCCGATCGCTACGTCCTCGATGTCGCGCAGCTCGTCCGGGAAAGTGGCGCGCGCACACTGTCGGAGCTTCTGGCCGGCCAGGTGCCCGGCTTCCTCGTCATCGCCGGCTCGGGGCTGCAGGGAAGCGGCGCGCGGGTCCGGTTCGCCGGGGCTCGATCGCTGCTCGACCACGCGCCCCCGCTGGTTCTCCTGGACGGGCTGCCTATCGACGCGATTCCCGATGCCACCATGTTCGCGCTCGGCGGGCCGGGACCCTCGCGCTTGGATGACGTGCCGCTGGAGGAGATCGAGCGGGTCGAGATCATCCCCGGTCCGGCCGCGGGCGCGCACTACGGCCCGGGCGCGGCGGCGGGCGTCATTCTGATCCACAGCAAGCGCGGACGGTCGGGGGCGCTCCGGTGGCAGACGTTCGGCCGCACGGACGTGCGTACCCGGCCGGGCGGTTGGCCGGCGAACTTCGGGGGGGTCGATGTGGACAATCCCGACCCGCGGATGCGGACGGGCGCCTGCACGCTCACTGCGCAAGCGGCCGGCGACTGCGTTCAGGACTTCGTGCAGCGATTCAATCCTCTGCGAGAGCGCGATCCGTTCGTGGCTGTGCTGCGACGTCAAGTCGGATTCTCCGGGTCCGGCGGGCCGAGCTGGGGGGCCTTTCGTGCCGGTCTCGGATACGAGGATGCGGACCCCGCGTACGCCGTTCCCGCCATCTGGTGGGACGACGATCGCCAAAACTGGCACGGCCGGATCATGGCGGACGTCTCACCGCTGCGGTGGTTGAGCGCGGGGGTGACGGTGCTGCACGTGTCCAGCAACCTCCGGCTTCCACTGTATGATCCGATCGCGTATGCGCTCCTTGGTCCCTCGGATAGCAGCGGATTTGCCTGGGATCCGTCCTTTCGCAAATCCCTGAGGCAAGACCTGGACCGCACGCAGGCGATCGTGCACGTACGCGCGCGACCGATCTCGTGGGTGCAGGTGGAAGGCACGATCGGTCGCGAGGACGTCGATCAGGATGAGCGCGGTCGTGTGCCCGGGTCGAGCCGCGCGATCGCGGGGCGGGAAGTCGCCGAGCGCGTGACGAGGCTCACGGTGTCGTCCGACGCGCTGCGCTGGCGCGGCCTGCGCTTCACCACGACCGCGGGGATCGAGCGGCGCACGCAACGCCGCTATCAAACGATCCTCGCGAGTCCCGATACCACCTGCGTGGAGGGAGTCCCCTGTCTGGGCGGCTCATTCAGCAGCCGCCTGCGGTCGCTCAGTTTTCACGTCGCCGAGCGCATCGACCTCGGGGATCGTCTGACGGTGAGTGGCGCGATCAGGCGTGATGAGTTCGACGATCTCTCGTTTGCAGATGCGACGTCGCCCAGCATCGCTGTCGATTGGGTGGCGCGGTCGGCGCGGGCGCAGGGCATCGGACGTGTCGCGGTACGGGCGGCGTTCGGGTCGGCGGCGCAGTCACTCACCAGCCTGGTCGATATGCTAGCCGCCGCGCCGTTCGGCTCGGTCGGGGGCGATCTGCGCCCGGAGCGAACGCGCGGGTTTGAAGTCGGCGCGACCGCGGACCTACTGGACGGCCGCTGGCAGCTTCGGACGACGTTCTACGATATGCGGTCGGACGTGTTCGACTGGGTGATCCTTCCGGCGTCCACCGGCCCGTCGGGAACGGGCTACCGCCGCGGCGCCGTACTCTCGAATCGGGGCGTCGCCGTGACGCTCGGTGGTCCCGTCGTGGATCGTCCTGATCTCGCATGGGATCTCCGCCTGATCATCTGGGGCAACCGCAATCGTGTCGATCGGCACGCCGGCGTGCCGGGAGCGCTCTTCTTTGCCGGCGGTGCGCTCGGCCAGGCCGACGAGGCCGGGTTCCCAGCGGGCGGATACTGGGCTCGACCCGTCGCGTCCGCCGATCTCGATGCGAACGGCATCATCACACTCGAAGAGCTGTCGTTCGGCGACTACGCCTGGGCCGGTACGCCCGAGCCGACGCAGGGTGCCGCCATGACCTCGGTGTTGCGGCTCGCGGCGCGCTGGCGGGTGTCCACGCTCGTCGAGTATCGCGCGGGTCATACGCTCCTGAATCGTGGCGCCTGGACGCGGTGCCTCGCCGGTGTGTGTCGTCCACGCGTGGACCCCTCGACGTCGCTCGCCGACCAGGCCGACGCCGTCCCGACCGGCACTCCGGCGCCTCGCCACTTTGAGGATGCCGACTACTTGAAGGTCCGCGAGGTCGCCGTCAATTTCGACGTTCCAATCCGGATCGCCGCGGTGGTTGGCGCCCGCAGTGCGCAGCTCACGCTTTCCGGGCGCGATCTGCTGACGTGGGCGAGCTATTCGGGACCCGATCCCGAAACTGGGAGCTACGGAATGGCGGTCACCGGCCAGCGCTATATGGTCCACGACTACTTCACCGTTCCGGTGCCCGCCTCCTGGGCCGTCCGGCTGTCACTCGCCTACTGAACTTCCTTGACACCGACCCGGGCGCATCCTACTCTTGCGCCCGTTTATGACTGGCGTTCGGCCGTCCGCTCCGTCCCCACCCCGCGCCCCTCACCCGAGGTCCGCATGGATCTGTTTCGCCGCAAGAATATCACCGACCTGCAGTCCGAAGCGCTGACCGACCAGAGCCTGAAACGGGCGCTGGGGGCGACGAATCTCACGCTGCTCGGCATCGGCGCGATCATCGGCACCGGCATCTTCGTGCTCACCGGCACCGTCGCGGCGGTGAACGCCGGCCCGGCGGTCGTGATCTCCTTCGCCATCGCCGGCGTGGCGTCGATCTTCGCCGCGCTCTGCTATTCCGAGTTCGCGTCGCTGGTGCCGATGGCCGGCAGCGCCTACACCTACGGCTACGCGACGCTCGGCGAGCTCTTCGCCTGGATCATCGGGTGGGACCTGGTGCTCGAGTACGCGCTGGGCGCCGTCACGGTCGGCATCGGGTGGTCGGGATACGTGGTGTCGTTCCTCCACGACTTTGGGCTCGACGTGCCCTGCGCCCTCTCGGCCGCGCGCGGCACGGTGGTGCAGTGCGTCGACGGCACGCAGGCGACCGCGCTCTTCAACCTGCCCGCGGTGGTCATCATCGCGCTGACGACCACCCTGCTCGTCATCGGCATCAAGGAATCGGCGACCGTCAACAACGTGATCGTCTTCATCAAGGTCGGTGTCGTACTGCTGTTCATTCTCTTCGCGGCGCAGGCGATCAACCCCGACAACTGGACGCCGTTCATTCCCGAAAACACGGGCGACCCGCAGCGATACGGCTTCAGCGGCATCACGGCGGGCGCGGCCGTGGTGTTCTTCGCGTACATCGGATTCGACGCCGTGAGCACCGCCGCGCAGGAAGCGAAGAACCCGCAACGGGACATGCCGATCGGCATCATCGGCTCGCTGCTCGTGTGCACGGTGCTGTACATCCTGGTCTCCGGCATCGCCACGGGCGTCGTGCCCTACCAGGATCTGAACGTGCCCGACCCGATCGCGGTCGCCGCCGACCGCGCCGGGATGGGCTGGATGGCGTCGCTCATCAAGTTCGGCGCGATCGCGGGCCTGTCGTCCGTCATCCTGGTGATGCTGCTCGGCCAGTCGCGGGTATTCTGGACGATGTCGCGCGACGGCCTGCTGCCGCCGGTGGTGAGCCGGATTCACCCCCGGTTCCAGACGCCGTGGATCACGTCCATCGTGACCGGCGTCGCCGTCGCCATCTTCTCGGCGATCTTCACGGTCCGGGAAGCGGCGAGCCTCGTCTCGATCGGCACGCTCCTCGCATTCGTGATCGTTTCCATCGGCATTATGGTGCTGCGGGTGCGCGAGCCGAACCTCCCCCGCACCTTCAAAACGCCGTGGGTGTGGTTCGTGGCGCCCATGGGCGCCATCTCGGCCGGATGGCTCATGGTCCGCCTGCCGTGGCGCACCTGGGAGCGGCTGCTGATCTGGTTCGGCATCGGCATGATCATTTACTTCGCGTATAGCTATCACCGCTCGAAGCTCGCACGAAAGGTCTAGTCCCAAGGGTATACATAAAGACGCTGTGGCCATCCCCAGCGTCTTTATTTTGCGTCATGGATACGTCCGGCCCCGAAATTCCTGATGCACGGGCGCGCGCCGCGCACGCCGTCGCCGCGGTCCTGACGGCGGCCCGCCAGGTCGCGCTCACCACCCACGTCAACGCCGACGGCGACGGCGTGGGCAGCGAGGTCGGCTTGTGGCACCTGCTCCAGGCACGCGGCGTTTCCGCCCGCATCGCGAATCCCACCCCCATCCCCGACCGCTTCGGCTTCCTGATCCCGCCCGGGGCTGACGGGAGCGACCAGGCGCGGAAGGTGATCGAGAGCGCCGACGTCGTGGTCGTGCTCGACGTGGGCGACATCGCGCGGCTGGGCGAGCTGGCGCACGTCGTGCCCCGGCGCGACGGCCCCCTGGTGTGCATCGATCACCACGTCAGTCCCGTCCGCCTGCCGCCCGGCTCCTCCCTGATCGCGCCCGAGGCCACGGCGACCGCCGAGCTGATCTTCGATCTGGCGGCCGCGGTGGGCTGGCCGCTCTCGCCCGAGACGGCGCGCGCGCTCTACGTCGGGCTGCTGACCGACACGGGCGGGTTCCGGTTCTCGAATACGACGGCGCGCGCTCTGCGCGTCGCCGCCGCGCTGCTCGAGCGGGGCGTCGATCCCGAATCGATTTACGCCGCCGTGTACGCCAGCGCGCCCGAAGGGCGCATCCGGCTGCTCGCCGAGGTGCTGCAGACGATGGTCGTGGAGCCGGAGGTCGGGCTGGCGTGGGTGAGCGTCCCCCCCGACGCGCTGGACCGCCACGAGACCACGGCCGACGACCTCGACGGTATCGTGGAGTTCCCGCGCTCGATCGCCGGCGTCCGGCTCGCGCTGATGTTCCGTCAGATCGCGAACGGCCGCATCAAGATCTCGTTCCGCTCGATGGGGGAAGTCGATGTCGCCGCGCTCGCCCACCAGTTCGGCGGCGGCGGGCATCACCGCGCTGCCGGCGCGTCCCTGGTCGGCAGCATGGCCGAGGTGCAGGCGACGGTTCTGGAGGCGGCGCGCCGCTATCTCCACAACGGCACGGGCCCCGCGTAGCAGCTAGATTTCCGTCGTGACAACTCCGGCCGATCTGAAGCGGCGCGTCGAGGACGCGCTGGCGCAGGTATCGAATCCGCACCGCGGCGGCACGGTGCTCGCCACGGGTACGGTGCGCGACATCGCCATCGACGACGCGGGCGCGGTGACGTTCACCGTCGTTCTCACCCGCGACGATCCCGCGGGCCTCGCGCGCCAGGCGCGCAAGGCCGTCGAAGCAGTCGGGGGCGTGTCGGCCGTCCGGGTCCAGGTCCTGGACGCCGGCGGCGAAACGCGCGCCGCCCCCCCCGCCCCCCGCGCCCCCGCCGGCGC
>JBOHSP010000106.1:0-3242 GCA_050733275.1 Gemmatimonadales bacterium | reverse complement strand
CTGCGCGGGAGCACGTTCATCGCCGCCGGCCTGTTCGTCGCCGCCGCCTGGGCGCTGACCCGCCGCTTCGATCCGGTGGTCACCACCGCCGCCGGTGACCCCCTGCCCCCGCTGGGGCCGTTCTACGCCGTCGTCGCCGGCACCGTGGCCGGCATCCTCATCGGATTGCTGACGGAGTACTACACGGCGGCCCGCCCGATCCGCGTCATCGCCGAGGCGTCACGCACCGGACCGGCCACGAACATCATCGCCGGCCTCGCCGTGGGCATGCGCAGCGCGGTGCCGTCGGTGCTGATGATCTGCGTCGCGATCTGGGTCGCGCACCACTTCGCCGGCCTCTACGGCATCGCGATTTCGGCCGTGGGGATGCTCGCGACCGTCGGCATCACGATGTCGGTCGACGCCTATGGCCCGATCGCGGACAATGCCGGGGGAATCAGTGAGATGAGCCGGCTCGGCCCCGCGGTCCGCAGGATCACGGACGGGCTGGACGCGCTGGGCAACACCACGGCGGCGATGGGCAAGGGCTTCGCGATCGGGTCCGCGGCGCTCACCGCCCTGGGGCTGTTCAGCGCCTACGCCACCGCCACCGGCCTGCGCGCGGGCGCCCTCGACCTGCTCGACCCCATGGTGGTGATCGGCTTTTTCATCGGCGGCTGCATTCCCTTCTTCGTCGCGGCCGTGACGATGACGGCGGTCGGCCGGGCGGCGGCGGGGATGGTGGTCGAAGTGCGACGGCAGTTCCGCGAGATCCCCGGCCTGCTGCAGGGCGAGGCCCAACCCGACTCGGCGCGCTGCGTGGACATCTCGACCCGGGCCGCGCTGCGCGAGATGATCGTGCCGGGCCTCGCGGCCGTGATCGCGCCGGTCGCCGTCGGCAAGGGACTCGGGGTCGCGGCGCTGGGCGGCATGCTCGCCGGCGCCACCCTCGCCGGCGTCCTGCTCGCGCTCTTCATGGCGAACGCCGGCGGCGCCTGGGACAACGCGAAGAAGCACATCGAAGCAGGGACGCACGGCGGCAAGGGATCGGACGCGCACAAGGCGGCGGTCGTCGGTGATACGGTGGGAGATCCGTTCAAGGACACGGCCGGACCTTCCATGAACATTCTGATAAAGCTCATGAGCGTGGTGAGTCTTGTGCTCGCTCCATGGTTGGTGCGCTAATTGAGCCCATGCTACGCCTCGGAATCGTCGGGCTCCCCAATGTCGGCAAGTCGACGCTGTTCAACGCGCTGACGTCCTCTCAGACTGCCGCCGCCGAGAACTACCCCTTCTGCACCGTCGATCCCAACGTCGGCGTCGTGGAGGTGCCCGATCCCCGGCTCGACCGTCTCACCGAGATCGTCCGGCCCAAGCACCGGGTCCCGGCGACGGTCGAGTTCGTGGACATCGCGGGACTCGTGAAAGGCGCCGCGCAGGGGGAAGGGTTGGGCAACCAGTTTCTCTCGCACATCCGGGAAGTGGACGCGATCGTGCACGTGATCCGCTGCTTCGAGGACCCGGACGTGGTCCACGTCATGGGTCCCGTCGATCCGGTGCGGGACCACGACGTGGTCACAAGCGAGCTGGCGCTCGCCGATCTCGCGATCGTCGAGCGGCGCCTCGAGAAGACCCGCAAGACCGCGCGCGCCGGGGACACCGAGGCGCAGGCGGAAGTCGTGCTGCTCGAGCGGGTGGTCCGCGAGCTCGACAGCGGCCGCGGGGCGCGGGAGGCCGGCGAGGGCGACAACGCGGTCGTGTTCCTGCGGCGGCTCGGCCTGCTGACGGCGAAGCCCATTCTCTACGCGACGAACGTGGGCGAGGACGATCTGGCGGCGGGCGGCAGCGCCTCGCGCACCGCGCTGCGCGACGCGGTGCAGCAGCACCACGAGGAGGCGGAGATCGTCCCGTTCTCCGCGAAATTCGAAGCGGAGCTCGCGGACTTGAGCGGCGCCGAGCGGGTCGAGTACCTGGCGGCCGCCGGCGTCGCCGAGCCGGGACTCGATCGCCTGATTCACGCGGGGTACCGCCTGCTGGGCTTGCAGACGTTCTTCACCGTCGGGGACAACGAGGTGCGGGCGTGGACGATGCAGCGCGGCGGGACGGCGTTCGACGCCGCCGGCCAGATCCACTCCGACTTTCAGCGGGGATTCATCCGCGCGGAGACGGTGAGCTTCGACGACTTCGGGCGCGCGGGATCCTACAAAACCGCGCGCGAACAGGGGCTGGTGCGGAGCGAGGGGCGGGACTACCGCGTTCGGGACGGTGACATCCTGCTGTTCCGCTTCAACGTCTGACCGGGCGGAGCGTCACCGCATCCAGATCTGTACCGAGCCGCACATGCGGTACGGAAAGGCGTCTCCGTCGTGCGTGCCGAGCGCGCCGGGCGTGATGGAGCCCAGCGGGTTGTTCATCGGCCACTCACGATAGACTTCGACGGCGGCGATCGAGTCGGCCGGAATCGTCTCGAAGTCGTACTCCCACACCGGCAAGCCGTCCATGCTGATGGGCACGACGCAGAACCGGCCCTCGATGAACCGGGTGGGCACGCACTGGTTCCAGCACCGGATGGTGATCCCCGCGACGGTGAGCAGCGCGCTGAGCGTCTCCGCGCCCGAGTCGTCGATGTCCTCGCGCGTGAAGAACCGGGCCGTGCCGCCGTACCACGCCCGCCGCTCGTAGAAGCCCGCCAGGTTGCGCCACGCGAGGGGACGGCGCTCCATGACCACGACGGGCGCCAGATCCAGCGCCTCGACGTCGAGCAGGATCACGAGCTTCTCCGTCCGGTCCCCGCGCAGCACCACGTCGAACTCCTCCGTCGGCCGGCCGTGATAGGAAATGCGCAGCTTCTGCTCGCCCGAGGGGAGGCCGTCGAGCCGGAACACCCCCGTGGAGTCCGTGACCGCGAATCGCCGGGCCCCCGCCACGGAGATGGTGACGTCGGCAAGCGGCACGCCATTGTACGCCGATGCGGCGCGCCCGCTGATGCGCGCCGCGGTATCGCCCTGGGAAGCCGCGCGCGCAGGCACCACCGTCCCGACGAGCGCGACGATCGTCAGCAGGCCAGCGGGTCTGTTCATGCCACCTCTCCGTCCATCGACCAGTTGTACCCGCCCACCTACCCTTCGGCCACTCGGGCCCCTATCTTCCGCGCTCACATATTCCCTACTCGGCACTGCCCCGCGCCGGGTCGCCTAGGACCAAAGGGAGGTGGCATGCCTCGGTATGAGACGGTGTACATCTTTGACAGTAGCCTGGACGAA
>JBOHSP010000105.1:0-7904 GCA_050733275.1 Gemmatimonadales bacterium | reverse complement strand
CACTTGATGTGGGTCGCGAGACCATGGCTTTCGCCGGCGTTCTTCCACAAGTCGTAGATCGACCAGATCGCGCCGTGCGAGATCGTGGCCGCGAGCCGATGCTCCCTCGAGCCGGCGCGCGCCGCGTAGTAGCCGCCGAGGCTCGAGCCGCAGACGGCGATGCGCGAGGGGTCCACGTCCTCGCGCGTCGTCAAATAATCGATGCAGCGGCCGATCGGGACTTCGTAGTCCGGCCGCGTGGGGATCTTGTGCCGACGTAGCGTGCCGCCCTGGCCGGGACCGTCGATCATCAGCACCGAGATGCCGCGCTGCAGGGCGCCGTGTGCCTGCATGAACCACATCTCGTCCTTGATGGAGTCGAGGCCGCCCATGGAGATGAGGCAGGGCAGGCGGTCGCCCGCGAAGGGCGCGCGCACGAAGTACGCATAGAGGGTCTTGCCGTGCTCGTACGGGACCTCGATCACCTCGCCGGGCGGGTTCAGCCGCGTCAAGAAAGCGGCGCTCGACTGCTCCATCTTCGTGAAGGTGGCCAGGCGGCGCGGATCGTCCGGGGGCAGGAAGAATTCCGCCTGCCGGTAATAATCTGCGGCACGTAGCCAGCAGTTCATCGCGGTGCGCACGTGTCCCTGCCGGTCTTCCTGAGCACCGCGCTCGAAGTTGCGGTCGCCCACCACCATCCACTCGTGATGCCAGCTCTCCTTGTCGCCGGGAATCATGCGGGAGGCGGCCTGGAAGCACTCGCTGACGGTGCCGCCGCCCTCCTGCGTCTCGCCGAGGCCGCGCCGGAACTGGTAGGTGAGCCACGGGTGCTCCGGCCAGTGATGCCAGCCGTACGGCTCGTAGTGGGGGAGCTTGTTGTCGGTCACCTTCTCGATGAGGTTGTCTTCCTTGAGGACCACCGGCAGCCTCCTTGTGCGCACGAGGAGTTCGAGGATGTCGGACAGGATACCACCGGCAAGTGCGCCCCGCGCGGTGTTGCTGACAAGTGAAATGTCCGCTGGGTTTTGATACATGATCGCTCAGGCGTCGCTCAGGCGGGCTCTAGCCGAGACCACCCGAGAAGCGGATATTTCACTTGCTCTCGGGAGCGGACAGATCATGTGCTCCCTACACAAGTGCGGCCCGTGCGTTGCGGTGCCGAAGCGGCCGTGTTATACGTCTGCAAAACTCCACCCCGCTCCCTCGTGTCGGCGCGCGTGCCGAAAGGAGACCTCTCATGAAGCGGTTACTGGCGTTGCTCACCCTCGCCGCCCTCCTCGGGCCCGCCGTCGCCCTCGCCCATGACAATCATGTGGTGCGGATCGTGGCGGGCTCGGCCGGCTACGACCACATCCAGCCCTTCATGGCCCAGAAACTGGGCTTCTGGGAGAAATACGGGCTGAAGGTGGAGTTCATCGGCGGCAACTACGTGCGCTCCAACAACATGATGTCCACGGCCGACTACGATGCCGGCTACAACCAGATGGCCAACGCCATCCGCTACCAGGCCGCCGGCATCCCCACCGTCATCGCGGGCTCGTCGTCCGCCAACTGCGCCGTCGTCATCGCGAACCCGAAGATCAATTCGTGGGAGGACCTGAAGGGCAAGCGCATCGGCATGGTGACGAAGTTCGACGTGCAGTGGCTGACCATGACCGAGCACATCCTGCCGCGCTTCGGCCTCTCCGAGAAAGACGTGCAGCTCGCCCTCGTGCCCGTGCCCGAGGTGGCGGCGGCGATCATCACCGGCGATGTGGCGGCCGCCTTCCCCTTCGAGCCGTTCGGCACCAACGCGATATCCAAGGGCGCCAAGCTCCTGCTCGCGGCCAAGGACATCATCGACAAGTCCAAGCTCAACACGGACATGCTGCGCAACGGCCTCGCGCTCAACACCAAGTTCGTCAAGGAGCATCCCGAGCTGGCGCGCAAGGTGGTGTGGGCCCACATGGACGCCGTCGAGGTCATGCGGCGCGACAAGAAGGTCGGCATCGACGTTCTCAAGCACTACAACCCCAAGATGGATCCCAAGCTCATCGAGGACTCCTACGACAACTGCGGCTGGAATTACCAGAAGCCGCCGAAGATTTGGATCGACACCCTCGTGAGCTGGATGCGCAAGAACAAGATCATCGACAAGGCCGTCACCTACGAGCAGGCGACGGACTTTTCGCTGCAGGAAGGCTACCCCGGGTATCCGGGCTGGGAGAAGATGAAGAAATAGTCGCGCGATGGTCGAGATCCAGGGGCTGTCCAAGCGCTACGCGGTGGACGACGGCGAAATTCTCGCACTGTCGTCCACCTCCGTCAGCATCGCCGACAGCGAGTTCGTCTGCCTGCTCGGCCCCTCCGGCTGCGGCAAGTCCACGCTGCTCAAGATCGTGGCGGGCCTCATCGCGCCGAGCAGCGGTAGCATCCTCATCGACGGGCGCGCCGTGACCGGGCCCGGGCCCGACCGCGCCGTCGTCTTCCAGGACTACGCGCTCTTCCCCTGGATGACCGTGGCCGAGAACGTGGAGTTCGGCCTCGCCGCGCGGGGCGTGCCTGCCGCGCGGCGGCGGGCGGCGTCCACCGAGCTGCTGAGCGCGGTGGGGCTCGGCGAATTCGCGGGCAAGTACCCGCACCACCTCTCGGGGGGCATGAAGCAGCGGGTGTCGATCGCGCGCGCGCTCGCCGTGGAGCCGCTGCTGCTGCTGATGGACGAGCCCTTCGGCGCCCTCGACGCGCAGACGCGGTACGTCATGCAGAAGGAGCTGCTGCGCATCTGGAGCTCGTATCGCAAGACCGTGCTGTTCGTCACTCATTCCATCGACGAAGCGCTCTACCTGGGCGATCGCGTGCTCGTGATGACCGCCCGTCCCGGGCGTATCAAGGAGGAGATCCGCGTGAGCCAGCTACGCCCGCGTGACATCGCGAGCGCGGAGTTCAGCGGCCTGCGCAAGCGGGCGCTGGATCTGTTGTCCGAGGAGACGGAGCGCTCCATGGCCCAGGAATCGGGGGCGGGACTGGCTTCATGAAGGAGGCGACGATCGAGCGGGCTAGCCGCCCCGCCGCCGTCCGCCGCCGGCGCCGGTGGCTGTCGCGGGACCTGGCGCTGGGCAGCGCGACGATCGTCGCCTTCATCGTGGTCTGGAAGGGCGTGCACTTCTTCCAGGTGTTTCCACCGTGGGCCTTCCCAGCCCCGGAGGCGGTCGTGGTCGCGTTCATCAGCATCATCGAGAGCGGCGAGCTGGCGAAGAACACATGGGCAAGCGTGCAACGGCAGATCGTCGGCGTCATCCTCGCCGCCGTCGTCGGCATCCCCGCCGGGCTGCTCATGGGTGCCTCGCCCACCGCGCGGGCCGCGCTGCTGCCCATGGCGCGCCTCATCTACCCGATTCCGGGCATCGCGTGGATTCCGATGGCGATCCTCTGGTTCGGTATCGGCTTCAGATCCACCGTCTTCGTGATCTTCTTCACCGGGGTGTGGCCGATCCTCTTCAACACGATGGCCGGCGTGCAAACGCTGCAGGGCCAGTACACAGAAGTCGCCCGCGTCTACATGGCGCCGCGCCTGTTCTACGTGCGCAAGATCCTCATCCCGGGCTCGCTGCCGTTCATCATCACGGGCATCCGGCTCACCTACGGCGTGGGCTGGCGCGTGATCGTGGGCGCGGAGATGATCTCCTCCATCACCGGGCTCGGCTTCCTCATCGACGACGCGCGCTGGCAGCTCCGGCCCGACGTCATGGTCGCGGGCATGATCACCATCGCCATGATCGGCTGGGTGATGGAGAACTGGGCGTTCGACTGGCTGGAGAAGGTCACCATCGAGCGCTGGGGGATGAAGAGCACGCGGTGACGTTCCCGCCGGGTTCCGCGTGGCAGCGCCGCCTTCGGCCCGTGGGCTACACCGACCTCGCCGGCCGTCCTGCCTTCAAGCTGGCACTGCAGGAAGTCGCGGGCCGCTGGTTCCTCTACTGCGCGCACCTCTGGCATCGCGGCTGGACCGTCGTGGACGTGAGCGACCCGCGCGCGCCGCGGCCCGTGCGCTTCCTTCCGGGTCCCGAGAACACATGGACGTGCCAGGTGCAGGTGGCGGACGGGCTGATGATCACGGGGCTGGAAAAGATCGTCCCCGGCTGGGGCGGCGACCCCGCGGCGGCCTTCGAGGCCGGCGTCCTCATCTGGGACGTTCGCGCCGATCCGGAGACGCCCGCGCTGCTCTCGCACTTCCGCACGGGTGGCACCGGCACCCACCGCAATTACTACGACGGCGGGCGCTACCTGCACCTGGCCGCGGGTCTTTCCGGCTACGAGGGCAATATCTATCAGATCGTGGATGTCGCCGATCCGCGGTCGCCGAAAGAGGCCGGACGCTGGTGGGTGCCCGGCCAGTGGCGCGATGGCGGCGAGGCGGAGGCGCCCCGCGACACCTCGCTGCACGGCGGCGCCTACGTGGAAGGCACCCGCGCCTACCTGCCGTACGGGGGCGCCGGGCTCGTCATCCTCGACATTGCCGACGTCGCCGCGCCCCGTCCCCTTGGGCAGCTCGGCTTCTCGCCGCCGTTTCCCTCGTTCATCGCGGTCCACACGGCGGTGCCGCTCCCTAATCGGGGTCTCGTGGTCGTCAACTCGGAGGCGATCGCCGAGGGATGCGAGGAGCCCGTGGGATTCGCGGGCGTGGTCGATGTCGCCGACGCGCGGCGGCCCCGCCTGATGGCGCTGTTCCCGCTGCCCGCACCGCCCGCGGGCGCCTCGTTCCGCAACTTCTGCGAACGGGGCGGGCGCTTCGGCCCCCACAACCAGCACCAGCCGCAGCATCAACGGGCGCTCGCCCCCGTGGAGGACGTGATCTTCCTGACGTACTTCAACGCGGGGCTGCGGCTGGTGGATATCGGCGATCCTCACCTGCCGCGCGAGGTCGGCTATTTCGTGCCGCCCGATCCCGTCGCGCGCCGCGGCGTACTACCCGCGCGGCTCGTGACGCAGTCGGAGGACGTCCTCGTGGACGCGCGGGGCTTCATCTACCTGACCGACAAGAACCACGGCCTCTACGTTCTCGAGGATTCCGGAGAGACGCCATGATCACGCTCGACCCCGCGCGCACCGCCCTCGTCGCCATCGACATGCACCGCGGCCATCTCGATCCCTCGGTGGCCACCCTGCCGTTGCCCTCGGAGCGCTGCGGCCCCGCGATCAAGCGGGCAGCGGCGCTGTTCGCCGATGTGCGCGGCGCGGGCGTACCCATCGTGCACGTCGTGACGGAGTATCGCGACAGCGCCGAGATCGCGGCCAACCCGTTCTGGAAGGCGGCGCACGACGACCCCACCAAGGCGCGCAAGGGGATCCTCCGGCACAATCTTGTCGGGAGCCCGGGGACGGAGATTATGGACGAGCTGCTGGATGCGCGCGATCTCGTCGTCCGCGGTAAGAAGCGCTACAGCTCCTTTCACGGTACGGACCTGGAGTTCGTGCTGCGGCGGCGCCTGGGCGTCGATACGGTGATCCTCGCCGGGATCAACACCTCCTCGTGCGTCCTCAACGCCGGCTTCGATGCCACCAACCGGGATTTCAGGGTGGTCATCGCCGCGGATGCCGTGGACTCGATGGACGGCGAGGAGATGCACCGCTTCGCGCTACGCCTGATGGCGGCCGCCGTGGGCTGGCCCCTCGACAACGCGCAGATCCTGCGCGCCCTCGGCGCCTTGTGAGCGGCACGGCGCACTGGTTCCAGTACTTCCCGGACCACTTCATGTGGTCGCAGGGGATGATCTTCGCCATCGAGATGGCGCCGTGGGGCGCCGCCGCGCTCGGCGAGATCGACCAGGTGGGACGGCGCCTGCGCGGCCGCGAGGGCGACAACGACGCCTGGTGGGCGGAATGGTCGGCGATGGCCGGGCGTCTGGAGCGCTGGGCAGACGCCGAGGCCGCGCGAGGCCATGCGCTCACGGCGGGCAGCCTCTATCTGCGCGCGGCTACGTATCACTTCTGCGGCGAGCGCTTCCTGCCGCCGGACGGGCGCAAGGTCGCCTCCTACCGGCGCTGCTTGCGCTGCTTCGCGGAAGGCACGCGCCGCCGCTACCCGGCGATCGAGCGCGTGGAAGTGCCCTACGAAGGCGCGAGCCTGCCCGCCTACTTCATGCGTGCCGCGGGGGCGGGGGAGCGCGCGCCCGCCGTCGTCTTCTTCGACGGCCTCGACAACGCCAAGGAGCTGTCGGTGCTCTTCGGCGGCGTGGAGCTGGCGCGCCGGGGGATCTCGACGCTGGCCATCGACGGCCCCGGGCAGGGTGAATCGCTGCGCCTGCGCGGCATCCCGAGCCGCTTCGACTACGAGGTGCCCGCGCGCGCGGCGTTCGACTGGGTGGCGGCGCGGCCCGACGTCGATCCGTCCCGCGTCGGCATCATGGCCTTCAGCATGGGCGGTTACTACGCGCCGCGGGCGGCCGCGTTCGAACAGCGCTTCAAGCTGTGCGTGGCGTGGGGCGGCCATTTCGATTATCACGCGGCGTGGGTGAAGCGCCGCCAGGTCATGGAGGCGGGCGGCACCAGGCTCTCGGCGCCGGGATTTCAGCTTCCGTGGGTGCTCGGCGTCGCCGACATGGACGCGGCGATGGCGAAGCTGAAGAACTACACGCTCGAGGGCGTCGCCCCGCAGATCACGTGCCCGTTCCTCGTCGTCCACGGCGAGCACGACACCATCGTGCCCGTCGAGTACGCCCATCGTCTGGTCGCGGCCGTCGGCTCGCCGGTGAAGGAGATCAAGGTCTTCACGGCCGACGAAGGGGGAAGCGAGCACTGCCAGGAGGATAACCGCCAGATCGGCGCCAATTTCATCGCCGACTGGATCGCCGACCACATTTGATCGCCCTTCCGGTCAGGGCGCACCGGCGGTGAAACTTACTGCCGCAAGGCCATCGAGATTGATCCCCTGCGACCCAACGGCCACAAAAACAGCGGCGGCGCCCTGGCAGGGAGGGGCAGTATTGCGAAGCGGCGCGGTCCTTCGTCACTGCCAGCCGGGTGAAGGCGACCCGAGAGCGTTTCATCTCCTCGTGGATCTGCTGAAACAGCAGCCGGAACTGGAGTATGAATTCCAGGATAGGCATCGTTTGGAGAGGAATGCGCTGAAAACCGCGCCCTGATCGGGCTCGAGTCCGCCGCCTACCAGCCGCCCTGGTACGACGACACCGGCTGGCTCCATCGCCCCGACGTGCACGGCGGCGAGCTGTGCGGGGCGCTCATGTCGGGGCTCATCGCGCCGCAGAGTCCGGACGAGACCCGCTGGGAGACGCTCTGGGGCTACATGCAGGGTGGGCCGGGCGTCTTCAAGGGAGACCTCCACTTCTACCGGGTAGACGGCGACTTTCGCGACCGGGTCGGCCAGATCGACACCACCCGCTGCCCGCTCTACCTGCTGACGGGCGAGTACGACTTCTCGTGCACGCCGGAGGACACGCGGCTCACCGCCGAGAAGATCCCGGGTGCGCGCTTCACGATCTTGACCGAGATCGGCCACTTCCCGTTGGCCGAGAACCCGGCGCACTTCCGCGGCTACATCCGGCCGGTGCTCGACGAGATCCGCGCCGCCGCGCGCTGAGTCCGGCCGCGTGGGCGTCACGCCGCTCCTCCGATCACCCGCATGACCGCCGCGTCGGCGCGCACCGCGTCGGGCCGCCCCGCGAAGATGATCTCCCCGCGCTCGATCACGTAGAGCCGCGTGGCGAACTCCGGCACGTGGTGGATATTGGACTCGGCGAGCAGGATCGCGTGCCCACGCTGGGTGATCTCGGCGAGGCCCTGGCTGACCGCGGGAATGATGGCGGGCGAGAGGCCCTCGAAGGGCTCGTCGAGCAGCAGCATGTGCGGGTCGAGCGCGAGGGCCCGCGCCACCGAGAGCATCTTGCGCTCGCCCCCGCTCATCTCGGGCCCCTTGCGGTGGCGGTACT
>JBOHSP010000104.1:0-5182 GCA_050733275.1 Gemmatimonadales bacterium | reverse complement strand
GGCCGGCGGTCTCGCCGAGCGCGTCGCCGTGCGGGGCGACGGCGAAATCGCGCTCGCCGCGGCCTTCGGAGACGGCGCCGGGATCCTCGTGAGCGCGGGTACCGGATCGATCGCCTATGCGCGCACGCCGGACGGGAAACAACACCGCGCCGGCGGGTACGGCTGGCAGCTCGGCGATGACGGCGGCGGGTATTGGCTGGGACGGCGCGCGCTGGCCGCGGCGGCGCGCGCCCAGGACGGGCTGGAGGAGTCCTCCACGCTGCTCGAACGTCTGCTCGTGGCGCTGAGCCTCGACTCGTTCGACGACCTGATTCGCTGGACGGCGACGGCCACGCCGGCGCAGGTCGCCGCCCTCGCGCCCCACGTGCTCAACGCGGCCGCCGAAGGCGAGGCCGTCGCCCGGCGGGCCGTGGAGGACGCCGCCGTCGAGCTGGCTCGCCTGATCGGCGCGCTGTTGCGCCATTTTCCGGAAGGGCACCCCGTGGCCGTCGCCACCGCCGGCGGCCTGCTGCGAGCCGGCTCACCCCTGCTCGCGGCGCTGCGGACGCGCCCGGCCGCGGATCTGCGACAGGCACATTTCACCGACGCGCCCGTGGATCCACCACGGGGCGCGCTGCACCTGGCGATGCACCTGCTGAGGCAGCCATGAGACGCTGGCGATCACGGGCCGTATTCGCGCTCGCCGCACTGCCGCTCGCCGCCGCGGCGGGCGGCAGCGATATCGCCCCCGTCGTCCTGGGGCTCGCCGTCATCCTCGTCGCGGCCAAGCTGGGCGGCGATCTCGCGGTGCGGGCGGGCCAACCCGCGGTGCTCGGCGAGCTGGTCGTGGGCGTGCTGCTCGGGAACGCGAGCCTCGTCGGCATCGGATGGTTCGAGCCGATCGCGCAGGACACGACGATCGTCATGCTCGCCGAACTGGGCGTTCTCATTCTGCTGTTTGAGGTTGGCCTCGAGGCCACGGTGGGCGAGATGCTCAAAGTGGGCCTGCCCTCGCTGCTCGTCGCCGTGCTTGGCGTCGTGACGCCGTTCGCGCTCGGGTGGGGTGTGGGCGTCCTGATGCTGCCGGACGCATCCCCGTATGTGCACGCGTTTCTCGGCGCGACGCTGACGGCCACCAGCGTCGGGATCACGGCCCGCGTGCTGCAGGATCTGGGGCGGTCGCGCTCGCCCGAGGCCCGCATCATCCTCGGCGCGGCGGTGATCGACGACGTGCTGGGGCTGATCATCCTGGCCGTCGTCGCCGGCGTGATCGGGGCCGCCAATGCGGGCACCAGCCTCTCGCTCGGCGCCACGGGGCTCGTGATCGTGAAGGCCGTGGTGTTCCTGGTGGGGGCGCTCGTGCTCGGGGTGCTGCTCACGCCAAAACTGTTTGCCCGCGCCGCCCGGCTGCGGGGCAGCGGTGTGCTGCTCACGACCGCGCTCAGCTTCTGCTTCCTGCTCGCCTACCTCGCGTCACTCGTGGGGCTGGCGCCGATCGTCGGCGCGTACGCGGCGGGCCTCATTCTCGAGGATGTGCACTACCGCGATTTCACGGGCCGCGGCGAGCACGAGCTGGAGGATTTAATCCGGCCGGTCGCGACCGTGCTGGTCCCGGTGTTCTTCGTGCTGATGGGAATGCGCGTAGAGCTGTCCGCCTTCGCCCAGAGCGGAGTGCTGGGCCTCGCGGCGCTGCTCACCCTCGCGGCCGTAATCGGCAAACAGGCCTGCTCGCTCGGCGCGTTCAGGCCGGGTCTCGACCGCCTCTCGATCGGGATCGGGATGATCCCGCGGGGCGAGGTGGGCCTCATCTTCGCAAGTATCGGGATGGGGCTCACGATCGGCGGCGTGCCCGTCGTGAGTCCGTCGCTCTACTCCGCCATCGTCATCATGGTCATCCTGACCACGATGGCCGCCCCGCCGGCGCTGAAATGGAGCCTCAACCGACGGGCGAAGGCGCCGGCTCCTCCGTGACCAGACGGGGATTCCAGTCGCTCTCGGTGCGCGCGACGTAGGCTGCGGCCGTGAGATCGCCAGACACGTTCAGCGTGGTGCGGCACATGTCGAGGATGCGGTCCACTCCGAGAATGATCGCGATCGCCTCGGGCCGCACGCCGACGGTGGCGAGCACCACCATGATCAGCGGCAGCGAGCCGCCCGGCACGCCCGCCGCGCCGATGGCGGTGATCACGCTGAGCACGACCACTACGATCTGCTGGGGCAGCGAGAGGTCCACTGCGAACACCTGGGCGAGGAACAGCACCGTCACGCCCTCGTAGAGCGCCGTGCCGTTCATGTTCATCGTGGCCCCGAGCGGCAGGACGAAGCCGGCGATCTTGGGCGGGATTTTCAGCTCCTTCTCGGCCACCGCGATGTTCGTGGGGAGCGTGGCGTTGCTCGAGCTGGTGGAAAAGCCCGTGATCACCGTGGCGCGCACTTTCTTCCAGAACACGCGGGGATTCAGGCCGGCGAAAATGCGCACCAGGGCGCTGAGCCCGACGCTCGCGTAAATGAAGAGCCCGGCGACGACCACGAGTACATATTTCAGTAGCTGGCCCAGCAGGTCCCATCCGAATCGCGACGTGACGACGAAGATCAGCCCGAAGACCCCGTACGGGGCGAGCTTCATTGCGAATTCGATAATCTTGACGACCGCGTCGCCCAGGGCCTCGATGACCCGGATCAGCGGCCGCGCGCGCTCGGGCGGGATCAGGGTGAGTGCCGCGCCGAACAGCAGGGAGAAGAAAATGACCCCGAGCATGTCCATCCCCGCCGCCGCCTCGATCGGGTTGCGCGGCACGATGTTGACGAACATGTCCACGCCGAATCGCGTCGTGCCAGCGGCCTGCATGCCCTCCGCCTGGGAGCCGTAGGTCGCCATGAGCTGTTCGCGCAGTTCGGGCGTCAGCCCGTCGCCGGGCCGGATGAGATTGACCAACAGGAGTCCCAGGATGGCGGAGAGCAGCGTCGATAAGAGGAAGTAGCCCAGCGTGCGCGCGCCCACGCGCCCCAGCTTGCCGATGTCGCCGAGCTGGGCAACCCCCAGCGTGATCGAGGCGAAGACGAGGGGCACGACGGTCATCAGCAGCATGCGCAGGAAGATCTGTCCCACCGGTCCCGCGACGTTGTCGCCGATCCACCGCACCCACGGCGCCCCCTGGGCGAACGTGTTCGCCAGGATGCCCGCCGCGGCTCCCCCGACCAATCCAAGGACGATCTTGGTATGGAGCTTCATGGACGTCCCGCGCGCAGACGGCTATGGCGGTAGCCGTAGCCGATGTAGAAGACGAGGCCGAGGCCCAGCCAGGCGAGGAAGCGGACCCAGGTCACGAACGGGAGCTTCAGCATCAGGAACCCACAGGCGAGGATGGCGATGATCGGCGTCCACGGCATCCACGGCGTGCGGAACGGCCGCGGCCGCGCCGGCTCCCGGTAGTGCAGGACCAGGACTCCGCCCGCGACGATCGCGAACGCGAACAGCGTCCCGATGTTCGTGAGCTGGACCACTTCATCGATGTTCGCGAACGCGGCGAACCCCGCCACGAACACGCCCGTGAGGATCGTCGTGATGTGCGGGGTGCGGAACCGCGGATGCACCTTCGCCGCCCAGGGGGGCAGCAGCCCGTCGCGCGCCATCGAGAAGAAGATCCGCGGCTGGCCGAGCTGGAAGACGAGCAGCACCGAGGCCATCGCGAACACGGCGCCCAGCGCGATCACGAACTGCCCCACCTCCACCATGCCCGACGACGAGCCCGACTGCTCGAGGGCGGTGAGCATCGGCTCCGCGGTATCAAGCTGGCGCCACGGCGCCATTCCCGTCATCACGATCGCCACCAGGATGTACAGCACGGTCGTGATCAGCAGGCTCATGATGATGCCGAACGGCATGTCGCGCGCCGGATTACGGGTCTCCTCCGCGGCCGTCGAGACCGCGTCGAAGCCGATGTAGGCAAAAAAGATGATCGCCGCCGCGCTGGTGATACCCTGGAAGCCGTTCGGCGCGAACCCGCCGTGGACCGTGTAGTTCTCGGGGCGGATGAAGAACGCCCCCAGCGCGATGAAGAACAGCACGATCCCGACCTTGACGAGCACCATGATCGAGTTGGTCGTCGCCGACTCGCGGATGCCGTACACGAGGACCACCGTGATCAGGGCCACGATGGCGACCGCCGGCACGTTGATGATGATGGGCAGCCCGAACAGCTGGGGCGCGCCGCTCACCGCCGAGGCGAGGTACGTCGTGCCGGGATCGGTCGCGCCCGCCGCCACGGCGTCGGCCGCCTGGTGGGCGGTGCGGTAGTCGATCGCCAGCCAGGCGGGCAGCGCGATGCCGAAGTGCTCGAGCAACTCCCGGAAGTGCCCCGCCCACGAGATGGCCACGGCGATGTTGCCGACGGCGTA
The DNA here is from genome assembly GCA_050733275.1 of Gemmatimonadales bacterium. Taxonomy (GTDB): domain Bacteria; phylum Gemmatimonadota; class Gemmatimonadetes; order Gemmatimonadales; family GWC2-71-9; genus 20CM-2-65-7. Next base: position 805 of record JBOHSP010000104.1, on the reverse strand, counting down.
CTCGATGATCAGATCCCACCCGATGATCCAGGCGACGAGCTCGCCGAGGGACGCGTACGCGTACGTATAGGCGGAGCCGGAGATCGGCACCATGGCGGCGAACTCGGCGTAGCACAGCGCGGCGAATCCGCAGGCGGTGGCCGTGAGGATGAACGACACGACGATCGCCGGTCCCGCGCCGACGTGGTCGGCACCCCCGGCGATCGCCGAGCCGGTCGAGGCGAAAATGCCGGCGCCGATCAGCGCCCCGATCCCCAGGGCCGTCAGATCCCAGCGGCCGAGCGCGCGCTTGAGCTGCCGCTCGGGAGCCTGCGCTTCTGCCAGGAGCCGGTCCGCCGACTTCCGGGCGAACAGCTGCATCATGCGAGCCGCCTGTGAGGAAGTGTGCGACGCTGGTGCTGACGCTGGTGCTGACGCTGGTGCTGACGCTGATGCTGACGCGGGTGCTACGGAATGACGGTCACGCTCGCGACCGAGGCCACGCGCCGGCCGTCGCGCGTGGTCGCCGGCGCAAACTGGTATGCCATCATCCGCGCGATAAACTCGCGGCGATAATCGCCGTCCTCGATCGGCGGGGTGACCTCGACGCGCGTGACGCGGCCGTCGGCCGTGACCCAGAACCGGACTACGTGACGCCGCCCGCGCGCGTCGCGCGGGGCACCCGGCGGCGGAAAGATCGTCCACCGGGGCGAGGCGGGGAAAATGTAACCCGCCTCTCCGCCCGAGCCAGGGCCCTGATCTGCGCCGAGGCCGGTGCCCGTCCCCGTGCCCCGGCCGCCCCCGGTCCCGGGACCCTGTCCGGGAC
>JBOHSP010000103.1:0-2908 GCA_050733275.1 Gemmatimonadales bacterium | reverse complement strand
GGGGCGGCCCGGGCGCGGCGCGGCAGCGCGTGGATCTGCAGCGCGAAGTCGGCCGCATGCGACGCCGCCGCGAGCGCCGTTTCGGCCGTGATGACGCCCTCACTCACGAGGTCCAGGAGATGCTGGTCGAACGTCTGCATCCCGTAGTGGTCGCGCGCGGCCCGGATGTGCTCGGGCAGATCCGCCACGCGCGTGCGGTCCTTGATGAGCTCGCGCGTCTGGTCGGTGCCCAGCAGGACCTCGATCGCCACCGCCCGCCCCCGGCCATCGGCGCGCGGCACCAGCCGCTGCGCCACGATCGCGTGCAGCCCGTCGGCGATCCGCAGTCGCGCGACGTCCTGCTCCTCGGGCGGGAACATCGCCACCAGGCGATTCACCGTGGTGACGGCGTCGGGCGTGTGGAGCGCCGAGAGGAGCACGTGACCGGTTTCCACGGCCTTGAGCGACGTGTCGAGCGTCTCCGCGTCACTCAGCTCGCCGATCAGGATCACATCGGGGTCCTGGCGCAGGGCCGCCCGCAGGCCGGTGCGGTAGTCCTCCGTGTCCATGCCGATCTCGCGCTGGGTCACCGAGGAGCTGATGTCGCGGTGTAGAAACTCGATCGGATTCTCGAGCGTGAGGACGTGCCGCTGCTGCGTCTGATTGATGTGGTTGATGATGGCCGCCATGGTCGACGTCTTGCCCGAGTCGGCAACGCCGGTCACGAGGACCAGCCCGCGCTCGGCCGCCGCGATGTCGGCGAGCACGGCGGGCAGCTTCAACGTCTCGAAGGTCGGTACATCGAACGGGATCACCCGCATCACGATCATGAACGACGAGCGCTGCCGCAGGATGTTCACCCGGAACCGGCCAACCCCCGGCATGCCCCACGAGCAATCGTAGTCGCGCATCCGATCGAGGCGGGCCCGGTCCTCGTCGCTCGCGATCAGCCGCAGGGCGATCGCCTGCGTCTGCGCCGGCGTGAGGCGCTGTTTGGTGAGGGGCACGAGCTTGCCGTCGATCCGCGCCCGGAACACGTCGCCCGCCTTGATGTGGAGATCGGAGGCCCCGCGGTCCACCGCCGCCTTGATGATCTTTTCCATTCAGTACCCGGCTTGGAGGTCCACGATGTTGGTGAGGGGCGCTCCTGCAAGATAGCGCCGGATGTTCTCCACGATGAGGGCGGTCTCCCGCTCCCAGAACCGGTCCGTCACCGCGCTGACGTGGGGACTCACGAGCACGCGCGGATGGCTCCAGAAGGGGTGCTCGGGCGGCAGGGGCTCGGTCGCGAACACGTCCAGCGCCGCGCCGCCCAGGCGCCCCGCATCGAGCAGAGCGAGGAGCGCCGTCTCGTCCAGCAACGAGCCGCGCGACACGTTCACCACGAACGCGTGGCGCGGCAGCCGCTCCAGCACCCGGCGGTCCACCGCACCGACCGTCGCGGCCGTATGCGGTGCCGCGATCACCAAGGCGTCGCTCTCGGCGGCCAGCCGGGGCAGCGCGTTCAGGCCCCCGACCCAGCGGACGCCGGGCGGCCCGCCTCGCTCGGGGCGGCGCCGCACCCCTGCCACGACCATACCGAGCGCGAGCGCGCGGCGGGCGACGGCCGTGCCGATGCCACCGAGCCCGAGGATCCCGACCCGCAGGTCCCGGAATTCACGCATCGGCTCCGTCAGCGCTTCGAAGTCTTGCTTGGTCCAACGACCGAGCGCCTGGGCCCGGATGGCGCGGTCGAGCCCGCGGGCAAAGCACGCGATGGCCGCAATGACCCAGTCGGCGATTGGTTCGGCGTGCACGCCGGCTGAGTTCGTGAGCATCATGCCCGTTCCGCGGAGGCTGGCCAGGCCCGATCCCACCCCGGCGGTCCCGCTGTGCATCCAGCGCAGCGTGCCCCGCCCCGCCTCGACCACGCCCAGCGGCACACCGAAGCCGAGATACACTTCGGCACCCCGGGTCGCGGCGAGCGCCTCCGGGCCACCCCCGCCGCCGTCCCCAGCGGAAACGGCCGGCGCCTGCACCTCGACCACCTCCCAATCGGGCCCCAGTGCCCTGCGGATCGCCGCCACGCTCGGCGGCGTAATGCGCCACGCGACGTGGGTCGCCGCCAGATCGATGACGAGACGCCGCCTGCGAACCGCCGTCACTCTCCCGTCGAGACCGTGCGCACCTTGTCGTGCCGCAGCAGGGCGACCATCACGTCGTCGTGGAGGCGCTTGGGACCGCGCAACTGGAATTCGATGACGAGATCCACGTTTTCCTGCCGGGAGGTCTGCTCGAGCACGTCAACGCCGGAACGCCGCACCACGGACTCCAGCTCTTCGAGTACCGTCGGACCGGGGCGGGCGTGGATCGTGACGTGCGAGCGCGCGGCCCGGCGGCCGACGAAGTCTTCGACACGACCCAGCCCCTGGAGCACGATGATCACAACCAGCGTCGTGCCCACCGCCTCGAGATAGAAGCGGCTGCCCAGCGCCACCCCGATCGCCGCGACCACCCAGATCGTCGCGGCGCTGGTCAGCCCGACGACGGCGCCCCGGGCATGCAGGATCGTTCCCGCCCCGATGAATCCGACACCGGTGACGATCTGCCCCGCGACTCGCGTCGGATCGGCGCCCCCGGCTTCGCCGCCCAGCATCGCGATCGAGATGTGCGTATAGAGCACCGCGCCGATGCAGATCAGGATGTTGGTGCGCAGGCCCGCCGGCTTGCCACCGAGCTCGCGCTCGAGGCCGATGGCGCCGCCGAGCAGCGTGGCGAGGCACACCTGCAGCATCAACTCGAGGCGCAGCAGGTCGACGAGACTGTTCAGGACCTCGCCCATCAATCCGCTCCGGCCGGGAGAAACCCCATGCGCGCGCGCACGTCCGCGATCGTGGCGCGCGCCAGCGCCTGCGCCCGCTCGGCGCCCAGCCGGAGCCACTCGCGCAGC
>JBOHSP010000102.1:0-3258 GCA_050733275.1 Gemmatimonadales bacterium | reverse complement strand
ACCGGGTGGTCGCTGGAGACGTGATTCAGGACCAGGTCCACGAGCACCCGGATCCCGCGGCGGTGCGCCGCGCCGACGAACTGCGTGAAGTCCTCGTTCGTCCCGTAGTCGGGCTCGACGCGATAGTAGTTCGTGACGTCGTAGCCGTGATAGCTCGGCGACTCCGCGACGGGCATCAGCCACACGCAGTCGACGCCGAGGTTGGCGATGTAGTCGAGCTTCCGGGTTAGGCCGCGCAGGTCGCCGATGCCGTCGCCGTCCGAGTCGTAGAACGAGCGGACGAAAATCTCATAGCATGCGGTCGGAGCAGCCTGCGGGGCCGCTGGTGTTGCAACGATCGTGAGCACCGCAACACCCAACGTTCTTATCAACGTCCGCCGTCCCTTCGCCGCCTTTCGCCGCCCCTCGCCGCCCCTCGCCGCCTACATGAGGTATCCGCGCCTCATCAGGTTGCGGGCCGATGCGGCGTAACCGTCGGGGCCGGGGAGATACCAGTCGAGCGCGTCGGCGAGCCGGTCCAGGATATTGAAGATCGCGCAGACGGTGATGGCGTCCTCGATTGCCGCATCGCTGACACCGGCGGCGCGGAGCGGGGCGACGTCGGCGGGGACCACGTCCGTGGGATCCAGCGTGAGTTTCTCGAGGAAGCCGAGGGTGGGGCGGACCTTGGGGCCGACGGGCGCGCTGCGCCAGTCGTCCAGCACCGCCCGCACCAGCCTTTCATCGTTCAGGGCCAGCGACGCGACCGCGCCGTGGGACTCCGTTCAGAACACGCACTGATTGAGCCGCGACGTGAACGCGGCGAACAGCTCCCGCTCTCCCACGGTCCACTCCGACGGCCCGCGCATCACCGCGTGGGTCCACCCGCTCAGGTGCCGGCCCAGGAAATCCGGGCGGTAGAACAGCGTCTTCACGACGTCGGGCACCCGCCGGCCGCTCACCAGCCGGATGAGCGTGAGCTTCAGCTTCTCGGGGAGCCGGTGCCCATGCTCGACCCTGCGGACGCGCATTAGGTCGGGTCCTTCCCGTGAAGGGCCGCGAGCCCCCGGCCCAAGCGGTGCATCGCGGCACCCACGGCCGCGGCCACCGTCAGCTCGAAGATGGCGTCGTCGGAGTACCCAGCCTTCGTCAGGGCCGCGACGTCCGCGTCGGTCACCTTGTAGGCGTGGCGCGCGACTTTCTCGACGTACGATGCGAGGGGTTCGTCGAGGGCGGCGGTCGCGTGGCCCGGCGCCTTGCCGCGCCCGAACACGGCGCGCCGCACCGCAGGCGTCGTCTCGCCGGGGCTCGCCAGCACGGCGTCCACGAGCTGCCGCTGCAACGCTTCGTATCGCACGGGCGACTAATCTACCACCGCGAACCGGCCCTCGACACCGTCGGCGGAATTCGGGCCGACGTACACCCGAAATGCACCCGGCTCCACAACAAAGCGGCGCTCGGGACCCCAGAAGGCGAGATCCTGCACGGCCACGCGCAGCTCGACCGTCTGCGACTCCCCCGGCCGCAGCGTGACGCGCCGGAACGCCTTCAGCTCGCGCACCGGCCGCGTCACGCTCCCCACGACGTCGCGCACGTAGAGCTGCGCCACCGTCGTCCCTTCGCGCTGGCCGGTGTTCGCGACGGTCACCGACACGCGCAGCGTATCGCGCCGGCCGAGCCGTGCGTCCGCGATCTGTAGATCGCGATACGCGAACGTCGTATAGGAGAGGCCGTAGCCGAAGGGGTAGCGCGGCGTGTTGGGGGAATCGATGTAACGCGACACGAACTTCTCGTTCGACCCCAGCGGCATCGGGCGCCCGGTGTTCTTGTGATTGTAGTAAATCGGAATCTGGCCCACCGAGCGCGGCCACGTGACCGGCAGCCGGCCGCTCGGATTCACGACGCCGAACAACACGTCCGCGATTGCCGGCCCCGCTTCGACGCCCAAGAACCACGTCTCGAGAATCGCCGGCACGTGCTCTGCGGCCCACTCGATGGTGAGCGGGCGTCCGTTCATCAGGACCAGCACGACGGGGGTGCCCGTCGCGTGAATCGCCTCGAGCAGCTCCTGCTGGACCCCCGGCAGATCGATGGACGTGCGGCTCGCGGCTTCGCCGCTCATGTCGTGCCGCTCGCCCAGGACGACGATCGCGACGGCGGCGCGGCGTGCCGCGGCGACCGCGTCGGCGAAACCGGCCGTGGCCGTGTCTTCGATCCCGCAGCCGGGCGCGTACAGCACATCCGTGCCGCTCCCGACGTGCGCGCGGATCCCCGCCAGCACCGTGACGACGTCCTCGCGCCGTCCCTGCGCGTGCCAGGGGCCGAGCGGCTCGAGCCGGTTGTCGGCCAGGGGGCCGATCACGGCGATCGTGCGGCCCCCCCCACGGGAAAGTGGCAGCAGGTTCCCCTCGTTGCGCAGCAGCACCATCGACTCGTGCGCCATCCGGCGGGCGAGGGCGCGCGCCTCGCGCGCCTCGGGCGCCGGGGTGGCGAGATACGGGTCGCCGAACAAGCCGAGCCGAGCCTTGGCGCGCAGGATGCGCCGCACCGCCGTGTCCACGACCGCGAGCGGCAGGCGGTCGGCGCGGATCAGGGGCGCGAGCGAATCGAGATAGATCCCGCTCACCATGTCCATGTCCACGCCCGCCGTGATCGCGATGCGGCCGGCTTCGGCGCGCGAGCCGGCGACGCCGTGCGGGACCAGCTCCGCGACCGACGTCCAGTCGCTGACGACGAACCCGTCGAAGCCCCACTCGCGGCGCAGCAGCGTGTCGGTGAGCCAGGCCGAGCCCGACGTGGGGACGCCACCGATCTCGTTGAACGCCGACATCAGGCTCGCCACGCCGGCATCCACGGCCGCCTTGAACGGCGGCAGGTAAATCTCGCGCAGCGTGCGGTGCGAGATGTCCACGGTGTTGTATTCGCGGCCCGCCTCGGCGCCGCCGTAGGCCGCGAAATGCTTGGCGGTCGCGAGGATGTGGTCCTGGAATCCGCGCACGCGCGCGGCCGCCAGCACCGACCCGAGGTAGGGATCTTCGCCCGAGCCTTCGGCGATGCGGCCCCACCGGGGGTCGCGGGCGATGTCCACCATCGGCGCGAACGTCCAGTTGATGCCGTTGGCCCGGGCCTCCCGTCCCGCCATGCGGGCCGCCGCCTCGACCAGCTCCGGGTCCCAACTGCTGGCCTCGGCGAGCGGAATCGGAAAGATCGTGCGGTAGCCGTGGATGACGTCGAGGCCGAGCAGGAGGGGGATCTTGAGCCGGGACCGGGTCACGGCAG
>JBOHSP010000101.1:0-2952 GCA_050733275.1 Gemmatimonadales bacterium | reverse complement strand
CGCCAGCTCAACGACAAGATCGAGGAAGCCAAGCGCAAGAAGAACATCCTCATCGCGCGGCAGAAGCGCGCCGAGGCGCACAAGCGCATCCAGGAGACGATGTCCTCGATCTCCGACAAGAGCGCCTTCGAAACGTTCGAGCGCATGGCGGAGCAAATCGAGCACGAGGAGCGCAAGCTGATCGCCGCCGCCGAGGTGAACGAGGACCTCTCGGGTGACTCGCTGATGCGGCAGTTCCAGGGCCTCGAGGTGAAGGCCGATGCCGACCAGCAGCTCCTGGCGCTGAAGCAGAAGCTCGGCCTGCTGCCCGGCGGCGGGCAGGGACCGGAGGCGAAGGCCCTGGGCAAGGGCGCCCGCGAAGCCGAGCTGCTCGAGGATGATGAAGCGGGCCCGGGAGGCGGAGGGGGGACCCGCTGAGCAGCCAGCCCGCCGGTTCGTCCTCCCGCCTGTCGAGCGCCACGTTGGTGGCGCTCTTTGTTGCGGCCCTGGTCATCTGGTTCATCGTCCGGGTCGTCGAGATCCTGCTGCTCGTCTTCATCTCCATTCTGATCGCCGTGTATCTCTCGGCGATCACGGATTGGCTGGAGCGGCGGTTCAATCTCCGGCGCTGGGCGGGCCTCACGATCGCCGTCGTCGCGACGGTCTCCGGGATCTCCGGCGTCGCCGTGCTCCTGGTGCCGCCCGTCGTCGATCAGACCCAGGCGCTGATCGGCGGGCTGCCGCAGACGCTCACCAACATCCAGAATGTGCTGGCGCAGTGGGCCCGGCAGTACGCGGTGCTCGACCGGACCGAGCTGGCCGATCCGTCGTCGGGCATCGTCGCGCGGCTGGTGAACGACGCCACCAACTTCCTGCGCGGCTCGCTGTTCGGGTACGTGCGGAGCGGGGGCAAGCTGTTCATCGAAGGCGCGAGCGTGGTGGTGATGTCGCTGTATCTCGCGCGCCAGCCGCTGCTGTACCGCAACGGGCTGATTTCGCTGGTCGCGCCGCCGCACCGGCCCATCGCCGTGCGGATCTTCGAGGACCTCGCGGCGACGCTGCGGGCCTGGGTCGTGGGCCAGCTCCTCGCCATGGCCGTGCTCGCGCTGCTCACCGCCCTCGGCCTCTGGGTCCTGGGCGTGCCGTTCTGGCTCGCGTTCGGCATCTTCACCGGCCTGGTGGCCATCGTGCCGTTCTTCGGCACGCTCGTCTCCACGCTGCTCCCGGCCTTGTTCGTGGTCGGGATGGGCGACTGGTTCAAAGTGATCCTCGTGATTCTCCTCGGGGTCGTCGTGCACGTGTTCGAGGCGAACTACGTGGTGCCGCGCATCATGCAGCACCAGGTGTATCTCCCGCCGGTGCTCACGATCGCGGGCGTGCTCATCATGGGGACGCTGCTCGGGGCGATCGGCCTGGTCGTGGCCGTGCCGGTGCTGTGCGTGACGATGGTGTTCGTGCGGCACATCCTGCACGGGGAGATCTACGGCGACGTGCGCAAGCGCGAGCCCGCCGTGCTGCGCTCGACGGAGCGGCGCGCGGCGGACCGGCGTGGTGGCGCGCCCGTGCCGGCGACGGGGACCAAGCCGGCCGCGTGATGGCGCGCCCGTCGCGGACTCACCGCTTTCTCATCATCGCCGACAGGGATTTCGCGCCGCTCACCTCCAAGACCGCCAACTCCTGCATCCGCTACTTCCCCGAGCGGATCGTGGCGGTGCTCGACCGCACGCAGGCCGGCAAGACCGCGCAGGACGTCCTCGGCTATGGCGGCGCGATTCCCGTTGTGGGGGATTTCGAGCGCGGCCTGACGACGGGCGCCGGCGCAACGGCGGTGCTGATCGGCATCGCGCCGATGGGCGGCCGACTGCCCGAGGAGTGGCGCGGCTGGCTGCGCACGGCAATCGACCGCGGGCTCGAGATCTGGAGCGGGCTGCACACCTTCATCGGCGACGATCCGGAGCTCGGCGCGCTGGCGCGTCAGCGCGGGGTGCGGATCTTCGATGCGCGCAGGCCGCCGCCCACCCTCCCCATCGCGGACGGGCGCGCGGCCGAGGTGGAGGCGTTCGTGGTGCTCACGGTCGGGTCCGATTGCAACGTGGGCAAGATGACGGCGCAGCTCGAGCTGCGCGATGAGCTGGTACGGCGGGGTCACACCACGAGCTTCGTGGCGACCGGCCAGACGGGCATCTTCATCGAAGGATGGGGCACCGCCGTGGACGCCGTGGTGGCCGACTTCATCGCGGGCGCCGCCGAGCAGCTCGTGCTCGAGGGCGCGCGGGGCAACGACATCGTGCTGGTGGAGGGACAGGGCAGTCTGATTCACCCCGGCTACTCCGGCGTCACGCTCGGGTTATTGCACGGCACCTGTCCCGATGCGCTGATCCTCTGCCATCAGGCCACGCGAACGCACGTCGGGGATTATCACGGCCGCGAGCCGTGGGTTCCGATCCCGCCATATCCCGAGCTGATCGAGATCTACGAAAGCGCCGCCCGTCCCGTGCGGCCCACGAAGGTCATCGGGATCTGTCTCAACACCTTCGACATGGACGAGGGGGCGGCGCGGGAGGCGGTGCGGCGGGCGACGGAAGAGAGCGGCCTGCCGGCGACCGATCCGGTGCGGTTTGGGGCGGGGGTGTTGGTGGACGCGATTGTCGAGGGTGCCGCGGCAATATGATGACAGCCGCAGCGTTTCGATGCCGAAGCCCGCGGGAGATGCTGTTACTCTCTGGGCGTGCACCTCCTGCGCTGCATCCTCGCCGAGTGGACCATCGTCCGTCCGCGTCTGTGGCGCACGCGGTACGGCGTATGGCTCGCCGTCCTCGGCGCCTGCATCGTCTGGCTCAACCTCCCCGGGCCCAGTGAGCCACGCGACAGCCTGACCGCCGCGCTCCAGGCCGGCGCCCTCGGCGCCGTCCTCGGCGCGGCGTTCGCCGCGGGACACGCGCTCGACCGCGCCGCCCTGCCGCTCCTCCTCTC
>JBOHSP010000100.1:0-1734 GCA_050733275.1 Gemmatimonadales bacterium | reverse complement strand
GAATGGAGGAACGCGGTCATCGTCAGCCAGGGCAGCAGCGCCGCGTTCTCGACGGGATCCCACGCCCAGTAGCCCCCCCACCCCAGCTCGACGTAGGCCCACCACATGCCGATCAGCAACCCGATGGCGAGGAACAGCCAGGAGACGATCGTCCACTTGCGCACGGCCACGAGCCACTCGGCGTCGACCCGCTTCGACAGCAGCGCGGCGATCGCGAAGGCGAACGGGATGGTGATCGAGATGTAGCCGAGGTACAGCATCGGGGGATGGAACACCATTCCCGGGTTCTGGAGCTGGGGGTTCATCCCCTGGCCGTCCGGGGGCGTGAACGCCAGGCGCTCGAAGGGATTTGCCGCGAACAGCAGCGTGGTGATGAAAAAGCAGGTGACGACCGACGTGACCGCGGCGACGTACGGCAGGTAGCGGCGGTGGCTCCCGCTGGTGAGCAACTGCGCCAGCGCGGCGAACACGCCCAGGACCGCCGCCCAGAACAGCAGGCTGCCCTCCTGCCCCGAGTACAGCGCCGACCAGAGGTAGAACGTCGGCAGGTTGCGGCTCGTGCGCGCGGCGACGTACGCGACGTTGAAGTCGTGGCGGAAGATCGCCACCTCGAGGCACAGCACCGCGACGAGCAGCGCGATGCACTGCGCATACACCGCGTGCCGGGCGCTGCGCTGCAGGTCGGGGCGCCCCTGCGCCCCGCCGACGAATCCCGTGATCGCCGCCCACAGGCCCAGCAACAGCGCGAGCCAGAGAGCGAGCTGTCCCAGCACCGTCATTTAGGCCTTGGGAACTGGTTCGTAACGCGACCCGCACTTCGCCAGCACGTCCGTCGCGTAGATGACCCCATCCTTCTGGAGGCGGCCCTCGACCACCACCTCGACCGAATCGGTGAACGTGTCGGGCGGCAGGCCGCGGAACAGGACCGGATAGATGACGGTGCCGTCCGTGATGTCGAAGCGCACCGTCTGGGTGGCGGTCTCTTTCTGTACCGTGCCGGGCACGACCCGCGCCCCCACCTTCATGCCGAGGTCGTAGAAGCTCGGATCGGCGGAGACACGCTGCGCCAGCTCACTCGGCGTCAGGAAGTATTGGCCCGTCTCCTTGATCCCCGAGGCCATGAGGTACCCCACGGACGCGACGATGAGGCCCGCGCCGAGCGCGAATTTGCTGCCGGCATTCATAAAGACATTATACCACCCTGCCCTGAGCCCGCTCCAGCGCCCAGCGGACCGCGTCCGCCGGACTGCCCACACGCGGAATATCGACGGCGTTCATGAATGCATCGTGCAGACCGACGACCGGCTTCCCGATGCGCTGCGCCACGGCGATCTCCGACAGCGTGCCGGATCCGCCGCCGATCGCGATGAGCGCCTGCGCCACCTGGACGATCAGGACGTTGCGCATCTCCCCGAGGCGCGTGGCGAGCGGGACCGCGATGTAGGGGTTGGCGGCCGCGGGATCGGCGCCGGGCAGCAGGCCCACCGTGATCCCGCCCGCGGCCTGGGCTCCTTGGGCCGCCGCCTCCATCACGCCACCGAGCCCGCCGCATACGAGGATCGCGCCCTGTTCGGCGAGCAGGCGCCCCACCATCGTGGCGACGGCGGCTTCGTCGGGCGTGCACGTGCCGCCGCCGATCACGGAGATGATGGGCTTCACCGCCCGGTGGCCCAGTACAACGCCGTCCGCACGGCGCGCCGCCACTCGGCCGTGCGGCGGCGGGCCGCGCCGCTG
>JBOHSP010000099.1:0-5655 GCA_050733275.1 Gemmatimonadales bacterium | reverse complement strand
GGGGGGGGGGGGGGGGGGGGGGGGGGGGGGGGGGGGGGGGGGGTGGTGGAGGCGACTCCACCGGGACGTTGTACCAGCCGCAGTCATCGGCGAAAGCTCCCGTCGCGCACAGGGTCAAGGTCCCCGTCCCTGCAGCCCCGACCGAATACGTGACGGTCACCGTAGCCGAGCTGGAGACCTGCGTGGGTGTCCAGTCCGTGCAAGTCACGTTCGAGGAGCCGGTGCATTCGAGGAAGTAGGTATCAGGATTTCCCGTATTCCTGACGGTGAAGCTCGCGGTATGTCCGCTCGTATTGGCGGTCAGGGTTGGAGTCGATGTGCCCTTCGGCGTTACGGACACACTCCAGCATTCGGGCGGGGGCGGCGGATCGTCCTGGCTGCAGGGATCCTGCGCGACCGCGGGAGCAGGTACCGTAATCAGCAAACCAGCGGCGCCGAGGAGCAGCAGGCCTGCGGCGAACAGCGATGGAGGCACGAGCGAGCAAGAGCGGGCGACCACGGGAGCTCCAGGTTAGGCAGTCGCCAACCCTTAAGGCACACACCGTGCCCCTCACCACGCGACCCCAAGTATTGAGACGAGAACGGCTTGCGTCGCGAGCGCTGCGCGATTGGTCAGCATTGGTCAGCATTGGTCAAACCAATGCTGACCAATTGACCATTTCCATGGGATACGTGCAGCGCGAGCTTCTTCTGCTCGCGCAGCACGATACCCATCTCCTTGAGCCGCGCGCGCAACGTCGTCCGGCTGATGTTCAGCCGGCGTGCAGCGTGCGTCGCGTGCCAGCCGCATTCTGAACACGTCCGCAGGATGCGGTCTCGGCCGTCGCCGACGACCGTAATCGGATGTGAACACGGGGTGCCAAGCCGAATCGCCTCCCTCACAGCGTCGCCGCTCAGCGTCCCGTCCTCAACGAGGTAACCCGCTCGCTCGATCGCTAGTCGCAGCTCGCGCACGTTGTCCGGCCAAGAGTGCATCGCGAGCACGGCTTGCGCTTCCTGCTCCAGCACGCGACCGTGGCAGGCGGCGAAGTATTGTGCAAGTGGCAGGATGTCCCTCCGGCGCTGCGCGAGGGGCGGCAGCTCGATCACCGCGCCGGCGATCCGTCGGTACAGATCGCGTCTGAACGTGCCGTTCTCGAGACGTATCGATATGTCGTCCTGCACCGCCGCGACGACCCGCAGGTCCGCGCGCCGCTTGGCCGCGGCGCCCAAGGGGAGCACGTCCTCCGTCTCGAGCACTCGTAAGAGCTTTACTTGTGCATCGAACGGGAGATCGGTGAGCTCATCGAGAAACAGCGTGCCACCGCTCGAGCGCTCTACGTGGCCCACACTCGAAGCGATGGCCCCGGTGAACGCGCCTCGCCGGTGACCAAAGAGCAGGCTCTCGACCATCTCTCTCGGCAGGGCGCCACAATTCACGTCGACCAGTTGCCCAGAACGTCCACTCAACTGATGAATGTGACGTGCGAACAAGTCCTTGCCGGTGCCGGTCGCCCCGACCAGAAGAATCGGCAGTTTGCTCAGTGCGAAGCGCCGCATCGTCGCCACCGCATCGCGGATCGCGGGTGAGTCACCGACGATGGGAGGCAGATCTTCCGCGCTCATCAGCACCCCCTGAGGGATCGTCCTGTACTGTCTCCATAGGCACCTGCATGGGACTGCACATCCTAAGGCACACGACGTGCCAAGACCGCCGCGAGCGATCTCATTCTGTTAGGGGCATTTAGCAATTGCCGGTCGCGCCTAAGTCCGGCAGTTCCACGGAATTCCGGCGGAATTCCGCCGGAATTCCGGAATTTCGGAAATGCAGAGCGCCTCGCCTGGCCGTCCAGAGTCGCAGCAGTCGCGCGACTGTCGCGCGACTCGTGCGACTCTCGACTACGATGACAGGTTCTCGATCGAAAACGGAAGGGTGGGTCGACGGGCGGAATCCGAGTGCTATTGTGAAATCAACACCATCCCCGGCTCCCATGCCGTGATGTACCCGCTGAGCGCCGACGCCGCGACCGTGTAGGGATTGGCGAGATAGAGCTGCCCCGGGCCCGAGCGGCCCGGGAAATTCCGGTTGATCGCGCTGATCGTCACTTCCTCGCGCGTCTTCGACACGCCGGGGCCGGCGTTGATGCACGCGCCGCACGACGGCTCGAGAAACGTGGCGCCCACCTGCCGGAACACGTCCAAATACCCGCGCTCCTCGCAGTACCGCTTCACGTCCTGCGACCCGCACTGAATGAAAAAGCGCACCCACGGCGCCACCCGCCCGCCGCCCGCCGCGGCTTCCCGGAGCACGCGGGCGTACATGTCCATGTCTTCCTTCTTGCCCGCCGTGCACGATCCGGCATACGCGATGTCCACCTTGATCGGACTCTCGACATCGGTGATGTACATCCCGTTCCCCGGATCCCCGGGCAGGGCGATCATCGGCCGGATCCGCGTCGCATCGATCTCGATGACCTCGCAGTAGCGCGCATCGGGGTCGCTGGTCAGCCCCTCGCACTGCCGCTCGGCGTCGGCCCGCGACATCCCGCGGTACTCCATCAGGTACTCGACCGTCTTCGCATCCGGGGCGACATAGCCGGTAAAGCCGCCGACCTCGGCGGTCATATTGGTCATCGTGGCGCGCTCATCTACCGACAGCGCCTCGACAGCATCCCCACAGTACTCCACCAGTTTGCCGATCGCCTTGCCGCTCTTCACGTACGGGTGCCGCAGGATCTCGAGCATGAAGTCCTTCGCCGTCACGTTCTCGGGCTTGGCGCCGCGCACCACGACTTTCACGGTCTCCGGGACCTGGAGACGCACGTCCTTGGTGATCCAGGAGTTGAAGATCGCCGTGGTGCCGACGCCGAAGGCGATGCAGCCGACGGCGCCCGCGTGCGGCGTGTGCGAGTCCGACCCGATGATCACGTGGCCCGGGAGGGCGTGCGACTCGAGGATCTTGGAGTGACAGATCGCCTCCGAGCCGTGGTGGCCGCGGCGCAGCTCCCCGTACAACCGGATGCCCTGCGCGACCGCGAACTCGCGCTGCTTCTTCTCGAGCTGCAGGGCGACGTCGAGCAGGCCTTCCTTGACGCGCTCCGGCGTCATCGCGTCGGGGAGGAACGTGAGGTGGTCGCGGAACATCAGGATGGACGACGGGTCGTTCACCTTCGCGTCCTTGCCGACGAGCTGCTCGAAGAAGATCGCCGCCATCGGCGTGACGTACTCGTGGCTGAAGCGGACGTCGGTGAGGACGAAGCCTTCGTCGCCCGGCTGCACGGCCGGCATACCGATCGTGCCCTTGGCGGGATCCACCACCCAGCGCCGGGCCAGGATTTTCTCCCCGAGCGTCATCGGCCGGGGGCCGGTCCGCGGCGGATGCACGACGACGTCGCCGCGCAGGCGGGCCATGTTGTAGTTGAACAGGCCGCCGTGCTCGATGATGCCGCGCGTGATCTCGCCCTCGCCCGCGGTGAACGCGGCCAGCGGGATCGTCTCGCCGCCACGCACGCGGTCGAGCAGCGCGAAATCGGTGGTCGTCAGGATGCCGAGGTTCTGGCAGTTCTCTCGGTAGATGCGCTCGATGCTCTCGGCGACGACCAGCTGGATGCCGGCGCACTTCTCGGCGTAAGGCGACTGCTCGCGCGACGATCCCTTGCCCCGGCGCTTGCCGCTGACCGAGGCCACGAACCCGCCGCTCTTCACGGAGCCCCGGGTGATGGGAAACTCGTCCCGGCACTTGAGACCGAGGTAGGGGAATTCGCCCAGCGTGTCGTCGTAGTAGTAACAGATGTAGGCGGGCGTGATCTCGTCGGTTGAAATGTCGTCGCGCAGCGTAGGCGCGGCCGCCCCTCGGTTCCACGTGAGATCCTTCCCCCCGAGCTGCTCGCGTACGAGGGCCGGATCTTCCGTCAGAAACAGGATGCGACCCTGCAGGTGGACGTCCGACATGCGCGTAGTATCACCCCTTGCCTATAGCCGAGCAAGCGCGTTCTCTTGAGTTCCATGATCGTCGCATTGCTGCTCGCCCTCCAGGCGTCGCCGCCGTCCCCCGGCGATCGCGCACCGGCGGAATTTCGCAGCCCGCGCGTGCGTGAGAGCTCGGGCGTGGCCGTCAGTCGCGCCCAACCCGGCGTCTTGTGGACGCACAACGACTCGGGCGATGGCCCCTATCTCTACGCCACGGACTTGAGCGGCCGCGACCGCGGGCGGCTGCGCGTCGCCCGCGCC
This sequence comes from Gemmatimonadales bacterium, assembly GCA_050733275.1. Classification (GTDB taxonomy): domain Bacteria; phylum Gemmatimonadota; class Gemmatimonadetes; order Gemmatimonadales; family GWC2-71-9; genus 20CM-2-65-7. Next base: position 1,446 of record JBOHSP010000099.1, on the reverse strand, counting down.
CGCGCCGTCGACTGGGAGGCCATTGCGCTCGGGCCGTGCCCCCAGCCGGTTCGCGCTCCCACCGGGGCGGCCTGCCTGTATGTCGGCGATACCGGCGACAACAATGAGCGGCGCGATCGGGTGACCGTCTACGCGTTCCGCGAGCCCGAGGCGCCCACGGGACCCGGCGACACCCTGCGGTCCACCGCCGAGCCCGTGGTGTTGCGACTGCGATATCCCGACGGCTCGCACGACGTGGAGGCGGTGTATGTCTCGAGCCGTGACAGCGCGCTGTACCTGGTGAGCAAAGGACACAGCGGGCCCATTCGTCTGTACCGCGTCGCTGCGCAGCAGTGGGAGTCCGCCGCTGCCGACGATGTGGTGAGGGCGACCCGCGTCCAGACTCTCGACATTCGCCCCAGCCGCGAGGCCGGGCGGCTGGTGACGGGCGCGGCGATCCGTCCCGACGCGCGGGTCGTCGCCATCCGCACCTACCTGGAGGTCTATCTGTTCTATACGGGTATTGGGGGGCGGCTCTATCCCGCGCGCGAGCGTCCCTGCGGCCTCGCGGGGCTCGACCGCGGCGGCGAAGCCATCGACTTCCTGTCCGACACCGTGCTCGTCTTGACGAGCGAAGCCGGCCGCCGCCGGCCCGGCGTGATCGCGACCTTCGCCTGCCCCCTGGGAGAGGAGTGACATACCGGTGCGCATGAACTGTTACGCTACCGTCGCGATGCTGACCCTCGGTGGCGGCGCCCTCTCCGCGCAGCAACCGGCCTTTCGCGTCAGCCAACAGGCGATGGAGGGGCACCTCCGTTTCCTGGCGAGTGACCTGCTCGAAGGTCGGGCCCCGGGGATGCGCGGCGGCCGGCTCGCGGCGGATTACATCGCCGCCGTCTACCAGACGCTCGGTCTCGAGCCCGCCGGCCCCAACGGATCGTATTTCCAGCCCGTGGCACTCGTGGGCATGACGCCGCAGCCGACGTTCACCTGGGGCCCCGCGTCGGGGGAGTCCGTTCAGCTCACCTACCGCGACGATTATGTCGCCTGGGCGGAACGTCCCGAGCCCGAGGTGACCGCCGCCGGCGAGGTGGTGTTCGTCGGATACGGCATCCGCGCGCCCGAGTGGGACTGGGACGACTACGCGAATGTCGACGTCCGGGACAAGCTGCTGCTCATGCTGGTCAACGAGCCCGGCCTCGTGGACTCGACGATCTTCCAGGGCAAGATCCTCACGTACTACGGGCGCTGGACCTACAAGCTCGAGGAAGCGGCCCGCCAGGGCGCGGCCGGCGTGATTCTGATCCACACGACGGAGAGCGCGACGTATCCGTGGGAAGTCGTCCGGGGATCGTGGTCCGGCGAGCAGTTCAAGCTGGACCAGCCCGTGTCCCCGAGCCTCACGGTGGCGAGCTGGGTGACGGACGCGGCGGCGCGCGCGGCGCTGGCCGGCGTGGGGCTCGAGCT
>JBOHSP010000098.1:0-22218 GCA_050733275.1 Gemmatimonadales bacterium | reverse complement strand
GCTCCACCGATTGAAAGATGGCGGCTGGTTTCCAGTCATATCGCTCCAGTGCAGCCAAGCGACCAGGCAAGGAGAGGGACCCCACGTCACGCTAGAGTTGTACTGCGCCGTCCGCGAAAAACAACTTCGCAACTGCCGTGAACAGAAAAGCGAGCACCTGCAACATTTGAGCGTCACCTCCTCAGAGGTACTGCGAGTCGAGTAACTGCCTCGCCAGGAGTGGCACGCCTCGCTACGACGCGCCCGACGCTTCGCTCGTCTACTGTTCGCTCTGCTCCGCTCTAGCTAGCGGTGACCAGGGGCCCCCTATCCCAGTTGTCCTCTATGCACCTCAGGCGACCTTGCGCGCCTGCAACGCGCGCTGCATCGCCTCCAGCAACACGCCCATGCCGTCCGCCTTGTTCACGATCGTGCGCACACCCGCCCGCCGCAGCTCGTTCTCCGCCGCCGCGGGCAACCCGCCCGTCACCACCATCACCGCCGTCGACAGCCGCTTGCTCTGATCGAGCAGCCGCTGCACCACCTGCACCGCGTTGAGATCCGGCAGCGCGAAATCGAGCATCACCAGATCCGGCTGCACCCGCCCGATCTCGAGCAGCCCGTCCACCCCCGTCGCCGCCGTCACCACCTCGACGTCCGGCGCGTCATGCTCCAGCGTGCGCACCAGCGCGTGCAGATAGCCGGGATCGTCCTCCACCACCACCACCACCGCCCGCTCCCGCGCCGCCGCCAGATCCGCCGGCACCGCCATCCCGTGCGCGCGCAAAAAGTCCGCAAGGTCCGCCGACGCCACCCGCCGGCGACCCGTCGGCGTCTTGTGCCCCTTCAAATGACCCTGATCGATCCACGCCGCTACGGTGGCCGGCGTCACCTGTAGCACCCGCGCCACACGCTGCGTCCCCCAATACCGCTTGGTTTTCGTCGAATTCGTCGAATTCACAGAACACGTAATACCGCTAAAACGGAAAGTCCGCTAGTGCAGAGATCACCTAACGCCATACCTGGGGGAATTCCGAAGATGACGCCACCGCGAGGAGATTCTAAGACCCTACGTCGTAATCAGTTACCTCCTGGCGTCCACCCAGCGGTTGGTCGCGTCGAGCACCGCCAGCACCGCGCTGCGCTCCGGCGACTCGCGCACCTCGCACGTCCCCGTCAACAGCTGCGCCTCGCGCCCCCCCAGCCCGTGCACCGCCACCATCACGAACTTGCGCTCGAAGGCGTCGACTAACAGCACGCCCTCGAGCGCCACGGAGTTGTCGGCGAGCAGCTCGTCGAGACAGTGCGCCGCCGCGCGCGCCGCCGCCTCCACCCGATTACGCACCGTGTCCGTCCCCCGCTCCTCCGCCTCCGCCTCCCGCTCGTCATAGGCGAGCCGCACGCGCATCACCACCCGGTGCGGCCGGCCGGAGGGCCGCACCTCGATCCCCTTGAAGACCACGACGCGCCGCTTGGCGCGCTCGGTGACCGCCTCGTGCTGCAACGCCTCGATCGGGCGCACGTCCGCCGTCTGCGCCACGCTGATCTTGCGGTGATCGATCTTGAAGCCCAGCTGCGCCATCAACGCCGACTCGATGTTGCGCACCACCTGCTTGGGCTGCACGTCGCTGCCCGTGAGCACGTGCACCTCGCTCACCTCGCCGAGCGGCGTCACGACCACCCGCGCCGACAGCACGCCCGTCAGCGCCGTGATCAGATTCTCGACGCGCTTCATGCCCCAGGGATCGGGCCCCTGTCCGGTGGGCGGCGACGGCGGTGGTGTGGTCAGCGGCAACTCCTGTTCGGACGGCGATGGCTGCGATGGCGTCATGACACGACCTGGTTGCGGCCGGCTGCCTTGGCACGATACAACGCGCGATCCGCGGCGACCAGCACGTCCTCTGTTTCCCGATTGGGCCGGTACTCGGCCACCCCAATGCTCGCGGTCACGAGCCCCGCCGGATAGCCGAGCGCCTCGCCGCCGGCCTGCACCGCCGCGCGCACCTTCTCCCCCACCCTGCACGCGCCCTCCGCCCCCGTTCCGACCAGGACCACCACAAACTCGTCTCCGCCATAGCGGCCCGCCAGGTCCGTCGAGCGGATGTGCTCGGCGCAGGCCCTTGCGGTCCGCCGCAACACCTCATTCCCCGCCTCGTGCCCGAACCGGTCGTTCACCTGCTTGAAGTTGTCCAGATCGAGGAACAGCACCGCGAAGTAATCTCCGCTGCGATTGCAACGCGCCACCTCGTTCGCCAGCCGGTCGCGCAGCACCCGGAACGACGCGAGGTCCGTGAGCGCGTCCACCGCCGCGACTCGCTCCGCCGCCCGGGCCTGGCGGTCGAGATACGGCGGGCAGGAGCGCAGTGTGGTACGGCCCTTCGCGGCGGCGACCGCGAACTGCCGGCACGTCGCGTAGCCGCACGCGCCGCAGTCCCACGGCCGCCCGTTCGGCGCGAGGCCGATCTGGCCGAGAATCTCGTCCACCTGGTCCTCGGACGGCGCGGCGTGCCCGTTGGGCGAGATCGCGAACGCCGCCCGCACATCGACCTCCACACCGCCCGCCAGCACCGGCAGCGGGGAGCGCGGCGGCTCCGACGCGCCCACGATCTCGCGGCGCCGGAACAGCTCCGCGGGCGGGCCGAGCAGCGGATGGTCCAGACACCCCTCGCACGGCAGGATGTCCACGAAGCCGAGATCGATGCGGTCGATCGCGACCGCGCGCGCGATCCCCTCGAGCGCCGCCAGCCCCCGGACCTTGCGGAAGCGCCGGCTCGACTGCCGCTCCACCTTCAGCAGCTCGATGGGCAGGCCGCCGGCCGTGCTCCAGTGGCGACGCCGCTCTTCGGGGATGCGGCTGAAGTAGTGCGGCTGGTCCGCGACGCGGATGCCGCGGCGCCCGAACAGGCCGTCCAGCTCGGCAAACGTGATCGCGGCCGTGACGTCCGCCCCGCCCTCGGTGAGACAGACGCCGGCGTACACGATGGGCGTGTCCGCGCCGTACAGCGCCTTGAGGTAGCGCGCCTCGGCGGCGATGGGCGTCGCGATCGGGGCAAGATAGGGGATCAGCTCGGGATAGTGCGTGCGGATCGTCGCGATGACCACAGGGCAGGTGCTGCGGATCAGCGTCCCCCAGCCGTGCTCGGCGATGAGATCGAGATACTCCTTGGCGACCAGCTCGTCACCCAGGACGCCGCGGTGCACGGTCGCAAAACCCGCGGCGTAGCAAGCGTTTACGACCTGCTCGGGCGTCGCGGGATAGAAATAGGCCGCCGACTCGACCGAGAGGATCAGGACCGCGCGGCGGCCGAACGCGAGCTCCAGGGCCCGCGGCGCATCACCGACGGCGATGATCGCCGCGTGGGGACAGGCGGGCAGGCAGAGGCCCGTGCGGGTACAGGCCTCGTCCACGATCCAGACCTTCGACTCTTCGACGGCGACCGCTTCGGAGGGGCACACCCGCACACAGGCGAGGCACGCCACGCAGAGATCGGGGTCGATTTTAAAATCCACACGAGCTCCGGCAGGGCGCTAGAGACTCTGGGGAGAGCGACCGCGTAAGATGTGACGGGCGTCACCCGCCGTCAAGCAAGCGCGTATTCCTTGAGCTTGCGGTACAGCGTGCGCTCGCCGATCCCGAGGAGGTCGGCGGCCTTGCGGCGGTTGCCGCGCGTTGCGCGCAGCGCCGCGTCGATCGCGGCGCGCTCGACGTCGGCCATGCTCATCCCGGGACGGTAGATGACGACCGCCTCGTCCGCCGCCCCGGCGGCGAGGGGGTCTCCTCCGAACCCCCCACCCTCACCACCTCCAGACCCTCCAGACCCGACTTCGATCACCTCCACCGGCGGCCGCTCTTCGACCCGGCGCCGCAGCTCTTCGAATTGGAGCTTGAGCTCGACGAGGCTGCGGAAGATGAACTCGAGCTCCTGTCCCGCGATCTCGCGCGTCGCGGCGGGCAGGCGCATCGGCAGGCCGCGGCTGCGCTCGCGGATGTCGCGCGGAATGTCGGTGGCGCGGATCTCGCCCTCGGGCGCGAGCACGACCATCGACTCGATGAGATTCCGGAGCTGGCGCACGTTCCCCGGCCAATCGGCGTCCACGAGGATCTGCAGCGCTTCGGGATCGATGCCGCGGAACTGCTTGTCGTGGGTCGCGGCGAATTCCGCGATGAAGCGCCTGACCAGGAGCGGGATGTCGCTGCGCCGCTCGCGCAGCGGCGGCAGGTACACCGAGAGGACGTTGAGGCGGTAGTAGAGGTCGTCGCGGAAGCGGCCGAGGGCGACGGTCTCTTTGAGCGACTTGTTGGTGGCCGCGGTGACGCGCACGTCCACGCGGATCGGCTGGACGCCGCCCACGCGGAAGAAGGTCTTGTCTTCGAGCACGCGCAGCAGCTTGACCTGCGTCGCGGCGGGCATCTCCCCGACCTCGTCGAGGAAGATCGTGCCGCCGTCGGCCAGCTCGAAGCGCCCCAGCCGGCGCTCCGCCGCGCCGGTGAACGCGCCCTTCTCGTGGCCGAACAGCTCGCTCTCGAGCAGCGTCTCGGGCAGGGCGGCGCAGTTCACGGGAATGAACCCCTTGCCGCGCCGCGTCGAGAGGTCGTGCATCGCGCGCGCCACCAGCTCCTTCCCCGTGCCGGACTCCCCCTCGATCAGCACGGTGGACGTGACGGGCGCCATTTGTTCGATCTTGACCAGCACCTCCTGGATCGCCGGCGACTCGCCGAGAATGCCGGTGCGGTGCTGCAGCTGGCGCCGCTCGATCAGCCGGCGCACGGTGCCGGCGACTTCGGCGGGATCCGCGGGTTTGACGAGCCATCCGGTCAGCCCCAGGTCGCGGGCGACCTCCTGCGGATCGGGGTCGGTGGATTCCACGAGGCCGAGGGTCGAGACGGCGTGATCGCGCGCCGCGGCCAGCAGGCGCTGCGCCTGCTCCTCGTGCAGGCCGCCCGTGAGCACGATGGCGTCGGGCTCGCGCCGGCCACTCCCGGCGCCGCTCCCGCCCCGCACCGCCTGGCGCACGTCGTCCAGCGTCGACACCATCACCGTATCGAACCCCGTCTGCTCGAGCGCCGCGTTGATGCGGACCGCGTGCTCGAGGTCGTCGGTGGTGATCAGGATGCGATCGGCCATCAGTGATCGGTCATCGGTAGTCGGTCGTCAGCCGTGCGCCGTTTGCGCGCCGCTGACCAGGGCGATCGCATGATCGAGAAACCCGTCCAGCACCCCCAGGCCTTCATTGACGCCCTTGGTGGCGCCCGGAAGATTCACGATCAGCGTCTTGCCGCGGGTGCCGGCGCGGCCGCGCGACAGCCAGGCGCGCGGGAAGCCGTGGCCCGACGCGGCGCGCAGCGCTTCGGCGATGCCGGGGGCCTCGCGCTCGAGGATCGCGCCCGTGGCCTCCGGCGTGACGTCGCGCGCCGTGAGCCCGGTGCCGCCGGTCGTCAGCACCACGTCCACTTCTCCCGAATCCGCCCAGCGGGCGAGCTTGCCAGCGACACGGTCGGTTTCATCGGCGACGACGCTGCGCACCACGACCTCATAGCCGCGCTCCGCGGCCCAATCGAGGATGGCGTCGCCAGACGTGTCCTCGCGTTGTCCCACCGCTCCCAGATCGGAGATCGTGAGAATTCCGATTCTGATGTCGCGCTCACCGGCCGTCCGGCCGTCCGGCCGTCATTTCTTGGTACGGTGCGGGACGAATGGCAGCTTCACCGTCTCGGCCGCCACGCGTTTTCCCCGAATATCGATTTCGAGCGCGGTGCCCGCCTTCGCGCGGTCCACCGGGACGTACGTCGTGCCGATCGCGGCGTTCACCGTGGGCGTGATCGTGCCGGAGCGCACCACGTCCACCTGCCGGCCGTCCAGGAACACGGGGAACCCCTGGCGGGCGACGGCCTTGGGCTCGAGCACCTTGAAGCCCACGAGCCGGCGCGGCACCCCGTTCAGCTTCTGGCGCTTCAGCGCGTCCAGCCCCGTGAACAGCGCGCCCTTGTCGAGCTTCACGATGAACGCGAGGCCCGCCTCGTACGGCGTCACGCTGTCGTCGATGTCGTTGCCGTAGAGCGGCAGCCCCGCCTCGAGCCGCAGCGTGTCGCGCGCGCCCAGCCCGCACGGCTCGGCACGGCCCGCGCCCACCAGCCCGTGCCACAGCGCCTCGGCGTCGCCGGCGCGGCAGTACAGCTCGAAGCCGTCCTCGCCGGTGTAGCCGGTGCGGGACACGAAACACTGCACCCCGGCGACCTTGCCCTGCGCGAAGTGGTAGTAGGGAATCATCGCGACGCCGAGCGTGGTGAGCTGCCCGATCAGAGCCGCCGCCCGGGGGCCCTGCGCCGCCAGCAGCGCGGTCTCGTCCGAGATGTCCCGGAGCCGCACGCTGGCCCCGCCCTTTTGCGCCAGGATGTGGTCCCAGTCCCTCCGGATGTTGGACGCGTTCACGACCATCATCAGCTTGTCGTCGAAGCGGTAGACGAGGCAGTCGTCCACGAACGTCCCCTCGTTCGTGAGGATCGCCGAGTACTGCGCCTCCCCGGGCCGCAGCGCGCCCACGTCGTTGCAGGTCACGCGCTGCACGAACGCGTTGCGGTCGGGGCCCGTGACCTCGAATTCGCCCATGTGGGACACGTCGAACACGCCCACCGAGTCCCGCACGGCCTTGTGCTCGGCGGTGATCCCGGCGGGGTAGGTGACCGGCATCTCGTAGCCCGCGAACGGCACCATCTTCGCGCCGAGCGAGGCGTGGATGTGGTGCAGCGGCGTGCGCTTTAGGGCCTCGGGGCTCGGGACTCGGGACTCGGTCATGACATGAGAGTGGCGAGTAGCGCCTTTTGGACGTGGAGTCGGTTCTCGGCTTCATCCCACACGCGGGACTGGGGGCCGTCGATCACGTCAGCCGTGACCTCTTCGCCCCGATGCGCCGGGAGGCAGTGCAGGAAGATGGCGTTCGGGTCCGCCTGCTTCATCAAGTCCGCGTCCACGGTGAATCCCTTGAACGCGTTGCGCCGCGCCTCCGCTTCCCCCTCCTGTCCCATCGACGCCCACACATCGGTATTCACGACGTGCGCGCCCTCGACGGCCTCCTCCGGGACCTCGCTGAGGAGGACCTTGGTGCGCTTGCAGGCGCGCTCGTAGCGCTCCCGGTTGGGCTCGAACATCTCGGGGCACGCGAGCCGCAGCTCGAAGCCGAGCACGGCCGCCGCCTCGAGCCAGGCGTTCGCCATGTTGTTGCCGTCGCCGATCCACGCGATCCGCTTGCCCTCCCAACCGCCGAGATGCTCCGTGACCGTGAAGATGTCGGCCAGCACCTGACAGGGATGGGTGAGATCGGTGAGACCGTTGATCACCGGAATCGTCGCATGCTGCGCCAGCTGCTCGACGTCGGCGTGGTCGAACGTGCGGATCATGATGCCGTTCACGTAGCGCGACAGCACCCGGGCCGTGTCGGGAATCGGCTCGCCGCGCCCGATCTGGATGTCCCGGCTCGACAGGAACAGCGCCATCCCGCCGAGCTGGTAGGCCCCGACCTCGAACGACACCCGCGTGCGCGTGGAGGATTTCGCGAAGATCATCGCGAGCGCCTTGCCGGCGAGGGGACGCTCGCGGTAGGCGCTCGACTTCATGCGCCGGGCGAGGTCGAAGAGCTGCTCGATCTCGGGCCGGCTGAAGTCGGTGATCGTCAGGAAGTCGCGTTTCGGCATGAGCTCCCGGGCTGTGATCCGTCAAAATGACAGGACGGATTTTACCCGGGAGGTCGCGCTCGGACAAGCTGTACTAGGAGCGCACGAGCCTGAGGGAAACGCTGCGGCCGGCGTCCACAAACTGGGCGCGGAGCACGCCCTCGTCCGCAGTGAACTCGACGTCGCGCACGAACGTGTCGGCGGCCTGGTCGAACGTGACGATGCGTCCGGTCAGGTGCCAGGTGCCGGCCATGTCGGCATCGATGTCTGCGCCCCCCTCTCCCACGCCCGCAAGAAACAGGTGGCCGGTAACCGTCCGGTTCGTGTCCAAGGTGAGGGTGAATTCGTTGCTGCCGACGAGGAGGTCTGTCCTACCGCTCGCGTCGGTGGCGGTGAATGTCATCGCCTCGTAGAGACCGGACACGTTCTGAACGGTCGGCTCGAACGCATCGTCGCAGGCGCCGAGGCTTGCGAACAGTAGCAACCGGAACACACGCCTCATGGTCACCTCCTGACTGCTCAGCCAGAACGCACTCACTGGACGCTATGTCACGAACCGGGGCAGAAGCAAATGGAGAGTCCGACGTTGGTGATACTCTTCTTCGCACTCCATAGTTGGGCACCACCGGCTCTCAGTTCAATACCGTCGCCCAAGTCAAGCACACCGGCAATCGCGAGCCCCACGGCGGGTCGCCAAGATGCCCGCCCCGCGGTCGATTCCTCGCGTATCGCCGAGATACCCAGATCTCCGTAGATGAACCTCCGCCTCTTCCCGCGAACTCCGTAGTACAGACCTACTGCGCCAAGGGCATCAATGGTATCCCACCAGCTCAGGCGGAAGATCACGCGCCTTGAGTCGTAGCCTAGTCGGTACCCGATGTCTGCCGTAACACCAAGGACCCCCGATTCCGCACCTACGTCCGCGTGGTGCAGCCCCCCGCCCAACGCCCACCTTCCCTGCCCTGCCACCGTTCGGGGCATGGCTGAGCTCAGCCCGGCCACCACGCACAGAAATAGTAATGCGCGGAGAACCTTGGTTCGACACCGCTCGTTATGGCCTGCATCGTCACACCTTACTATTCGCACTTCACGTCCTTCGAGCAATCCGGCGGCGGTGGTGGTGGCGGCGGCGGGGGTGGCGGAGGAGGCGGTGGTGGCGGCGGATCCCCGACAGTAATCCCGTTCACCATAGGAATCTCCTCCGCACGAGTTTAGACTCACATAGAGTTCTTCGTTGGACCTGCGCAACGCCATTCAGACGCGCCGCGACTACAGGATCCAGCGCCGCAGGTCTTCGTCCTCGACGATCTTGAGCAGCCGCTCGCGCACCGCCGGGGCGTCGATGACGATCTGTTTGGTGGGGTACTCGGGGAGCTCGAACAGGATGTCTTCGAGCAGCGTGGTGAGCACGGTGTGCAGCCGGCGCGCGCCGATGTTTTCCATGCGCTCGTTCACCTTCGCGGCGATGCGGGCGACTTCCTCGATGCCGTCGCGCGTGAACTCGAGCGTGGCGCCGTCGGACGCGCACAGCGCCGCATACTGCTTGGTGAGCGCGTTCTCCGGCTCGGTCATGATGCGGACGAAATCCTCCTGGCCGAGGGACGACAGCTCGACGCGGATCGGGAAGCGGCCCTGGAGCTCGGGGATGAGGTCGCTGGGCTTGGCGATGTGGAACGCGCCGGCCGCGATGAACAGCACGTGGTCGGTGCGGACGTAGCCGTAGCGGGTCTGCACGGTCGAGCCCTCGACGATCGGCAGCAGGTCCCGCTGCACCCCCTCGCGCGACACGTCGGGCCCCGTGGTGGCGCGCTCGCCCGTGATCTTGTCGATCTCGTCGATGAACACGATGCCGTGGTTCTCGACGCGGTCCAGCGCCTCGCTCACCACGTCGTCCATGTCGACGAGCTTCTTCAGCTCCTCGTCGATCAGGATACGCCGCGCCTCGTGCAGGTGCACGGTGCGGCGCTTCTTTTTCTTGGGGATCAAATCCTGGAGCATCTCGGTGAAGTTGAAGTCCGGGCCCTCCATTCCCTGGGGCGGCTGCATCATCTCCAGCATCGGGAAGTTCTGCTGCTGCACCTCGATCTCGACGTTCCGCTCCTCCAACTGGCCGTCCTTGAGCTGGGCGCGCAGCTTCTCGCGCGTGCGGCGGCGGCGCTCCTGCGCCTCCGTCTCGGCTTCCGGCACCTTGGGCTGCACGTCGCCCTTGGAAGACACCACGAAGAGCGGCCGTCCCGCTCCCTCGCCTCCGGTCCCCGCTCCCGGTGCGGGGGCGGCGGGGGGCGGCGAGGGAAGCGGCGGCAACAACAGGTCCAGCAGCCGCTCCTCGGCCCGCTGCTCGGCGGTGGGGTAGACGTCGTCCTCGCGCTCGGTGCGCACCATGTTGATCGCGACGTCCACCAGCTCGCGGATCATGGATTCGACGTCGCGGCCGACGTAGCCCACTTCGGTGAACTTCGAGGCCTCGACCTTGATGAACGGCGCGCCGGCGAGCCGCGCCAGACGCCGGGCGATTTCGGTTTTGCCGACGCCGGTCGGGCCGATCATGATGATGTTGTTCGGCAGGATCTCGTCGCGGATGTCTTCGGGGGCCTGGGCGCGGCGCCAGCGGTTGCGCACCGCGATGGCGACGGCCTTCTTGGCGGCCTCCTGCCCCACGATGTAGCGATCCAGCTCCGCCACGATCTTCCGTGGCGGCAGCTCCTCCAGCCACGGCAGCGCTTCCGCCGCCGGCTCCGCCGCTGGTGGAGGTTGTGGAGGCGCGGGAGGGTGGGGGGGTGACTGCACGGGCGATTTGGCCATGGCTACAACTCTAACACCGTGATGTTGGCATTCGTATAGACGCAGATCTCGGCGGCGATCTCGAGCGCGCGCCGCACCACGTCGACAGGGCCGAGCTTCGTCTCCTTGATGAGCGCCCGCGCCGCGGCCAGCGCGAACGACCCTCCCGATCCGATCGCGAGGACGCCGTCGTCCGGCTCGATCAGCTCGCCCGTGCCGCTGATCACGAAGCCGTGCTCCTTGTCCGCCACGATGAGCAGCGCCTCGAGCCGCCGCAGCACGCGGTCGGAGCGCCAGTCCTTGGCGAGCTCGACGGCGGCGCGCGGCAAATTGGCGGGGTAGCGCTCGACCTTCTCCTCGAACTTCTCGAACAGCGTGAACGCGTCGGCCGCCGCACCCGCGAACCCCGCGAGGATCTTGCCGCCCTTGAGGATCCGGACCTTGTTGGCGTTCGCCTTCATCACGGTCTCGCCGACCGTGACCTGCCCGTCGCCGCCGATGGCCACTTTGCCGTCGCGGCGCACGCACAGGATGGTGGTGCTACGGATCTTCGGAAGCGGTGTCGTCATCTGCGCCAATCTGTGCTCCTGTCTGCGTGATCTGCGGCTACGCCCTCGGATGCGCCTGGTGATAGACCGTTTTCAGCCGCTCCACGGACGTATGAGTATACACCTGCGTGGTCGCGAGCGAGGCGTGCCCCAGCAGCTCCTGCACCGCGCGCAGATCGGCGCCCGCATCGAGCAGATGCGTCGCGAACGAGTGGCGCAGCGCGTGCACCTTCTTGCCCAGCAGGGCCCGCATCGCGCGCTGCACGGCGCGAGGCGTAATCCGGCGGCCGCGGCGGTTCAGAAACACGGCCCCGGACCGCGGCCCGCCGCCGGCCCCGTCCCCGAGCGCGTCGCGGTGCCGGAAATAGCGGCGCAGCGCGGCGGCCGCGTGCGACCCCACGGGCACGATCCGCTCCTTGCGACCCTTGCCGCGTACCTTCACCTGATCCGAGATCAGGTCGAGGTCGGCGTCGTTCAACCCGACGAGCTCGGCGAGGCGCATGCCCGTCGCGTAGAACAGCTCCAGCATCGCGAGATCGCGCGCCTCGCGGAATCCGCCGGCCGCGGCCCGCGCCGCCGCGTCCGCGAACACGGCGTCGAGCTCGGCCCGGTCGAGATACGCGGGCAGCCGGCGCGCGATGCGCGGCGTCCGCGCCGCGCGCGCCGGATTCACGTCCACCCCCGCGGTGACGTTCAGGAATCCGTAGAACGTGCGCAGCGCCGAGAGCGCGCGGGCGGCCGAGCGCGTGGACAGCCCGCGCTGCTGCAGCGCGCCGAGGTACCCCCGCACCGCGAGGCGATCCACCCCCGCCCAGCTCCACGGGCCGCCGTAGTAGTCGCCGCAAAAGGCCGCGAACGCGCGCAGATCCCGCTCGTACGCCTTCACGGTATGCGCGGAGTCGTTGCGCTCCTTGGAGAGGAACGTCACGAAGTCGTCGATGCTACGAGCAACTTGTTTCCCATCCTTCATGTTCCCACCCGGAAGGCCACGCCCGACGCTTCAGACGGGGAACACCCGAGGGCGGCGGCAACCTTTTCCATCTCGTCCAATGCCCGCGCCGCGAGCGCCTCCTTCTTCTGCTGCTTGTCGCGCACCGGGGGATCGAGCGGCTCGAGCAGGCCGAAGTTGGCGTTCATCGGTTGAAACCGCGCCGGCTCGCTCTCGCGCAGGTAGCGGTACAACGCGCCCAGCATCGTCGTGGGCGGCGGAATCACCGGGTCCTCGCCCTCGAGCAGCCGCGCCAGATTGATCCCCGCCAACAGCCCCGTGGCCGCCGATTCGGTGTAGCCCTCGACGCCCGTCAGCTGACCCGCGAACAGCAGTCGCGGATCGTCCTTGACCGAGAGGTGCGGCGTCAGCACGGCTGGCGCATTGAGATACGAATTGCGATGGATGCTGCCGTAGCGCAGGAACTCGGCGCGCTCGAGCCCCGGAATCGTCCGGAAGATGCGCTGCTGCGCGCCGGTCTTCAGCCGGGTCTGGAATCCCACCAGGTTCCACATCTGCCCCGCTCTGTCTTCCTGCCGCAACTGAACCACGGCATACGGCGCACGGTTTTCTGACCCCGGGCGGCCGCCCAACCCCACCGGCTTCATCGGCCCGAACCGGAGCGTCTCCCGACCCCGCGCCGCCATCTCCTCGATCGGCAGGCAGCCCTCGAAGTACGGCACCGTGTCGAACGCGTGCTCGGGACCCGGTTGGTACTGCTCGCCGGCGAGCAGCGCGTCGATGAACGCCTCGTACTCGTCGCGGGTGAACGGCGCGTTGAGGTAGTCGTCGCCCTCGCCCTTGCCGTAGCGGGACGCCCGGAACAGCCGGCCGTGATCGAGCGAGTCGGCGGCCACGATGGGCGCGATCGCGTCGTAGAACGCGAGCGACTGCGTGCCGAGACGGGCCGCGATCGTGTCCGCGAGGGCAGCGGAGGTGAGCGGGCCCGTCGCGACGATCGCCGGCGAGGACAGCGCCGTGACTTCGCCTCTCACCACCGTGACGTTGGGGTGGGCCAGCAGCCGCCGCTCGACGGCGGCGGCGAACGCCGCGCGGTCCACGGCGAGCGCGCTGCCGCCCGGCACGCGGGCCTCGTCGGCGGCCGCGAGCACCACCGACCCGAGACGGCGCATCTCGGCCTTGAGCAGCCCGTGCGCGTTCGTCCGTTCGACCGATTTGAACGTGTTGCTGCAGACCAGCTCGGCGAGGCGGTCGGTCTGATGGGCCGCCGTCGTGCGGGCCGGCCGCATCTCCTGCAGCGTGACGTGGACGCCGCGGCAGGCGAGCGCCCAGGCGGCCTCGCAGCCGGCCAGGCCTCCGCCGACCACGGTGGCGTGCGGGGGCGCAGCATGCGGCGCCCCTACAACGCGACCTCTTCGGGTGCGCCGTCCTGCTCGCCCGCGGCGGCCTCCGCCACCGGTTCCACCATCTCCTCGTGTCCGCACTTCAGGCACTTGCGGGTCACTCCTCCGGTCTTCTTGGACTTGAGCTCTTCCATGCCCACGAATCCGCAGCTCGGGCACGGAACGGCGACCGGCTTGGTCCAGGTGGAATAATCGCAGTCGGGATAGCGCAGGCAACCGTAGAACGTGCGTCCCTTGCGGGTGCGCCGCTCCGCGAGATCGCCAACGCCGCATTGGGGACATTTGATGCCCAGCGGGACCGGCCGGGTGTGCTTGCACTCGGGGTAGCGGGTGCACGCGAGAAACTCGCCGAAGCGGCCCGTTTTGATCACCATGGGCGCGCCGCATTCCCGGCAGATCTCGTCGCTGGGACGGTCGGGGACTTTGTCCTTCTTGAGCGAGCGCGAGTAGTCGCATTCCTTGCTGGCGTACCGCGCGCACGCGATGAACGGCCCGAACCGCCCGCTCCGCACCTCGAGCGGGCTGCCGCACTTGGGGCAGCGCTCCTCGGGCAGCTTGGAGAGGTCGTGTACCTCGTGGATGATCCGGTTCACGTCCACGGCCTGGAGCGCCCGGTTGAATGGCCGCCAGAAGTCTTCCAGCACCGTCTGCCAGCCGACGTCGCCGTCCTCGACCTTGTCGAGCTCGGTTTCCATCTGCGCGGTGAACCCGACCTCGAACACCTCCGGGAACGAGCGCTTCAGCACCTTCCACACGGTCTCGCCCTGGGGCGTGGGGTGGAAGCGCCGGTCCTTGGCGGTGGCGTACCAGCGCGTGCGCAGCGTGGAGAGGATGGCGGCGTAGGTGGACGGCCGTCCGATGCCCCGGCGCTCGAGCTCCTTGACCAGGCTCGCCTCGCTGTAGCGCGGCGGCGGCTCGGTGAAATGCTGGCTCGGCACGATCTGCCGCACCGTGACGCGGTCGCCCTCGGCGAGCGGCGGGATGGGCGACAGGCTGCCCAGCGTCTTGCCTTCTTCCGGCTCGTAGGCCTCGCTGTAGACGGCGTGGTAGCCGTCGAAGATCACGCGCGAGCCCGTGGCCCGGAACAGGAAGCGGCCGCCCGCCAGCTCGAAGTCCACCTTGGTGGCCTCGTAGACCGCGGGCGCCATCTGCGACGCGAGAAAGCGCTGCCAGATCAGGCGGTACAGCTTGAACAGATCGGCCTCGAGGTACTTCTTCACGTCCTCCGGCCGGCGGCCGACTTCGGTGGGCCGGATGGCCTCGTGCGCGTCCTGCACGCGCGAGCCGCGCCCGCCCTTGTGAACGTTGGGCTGGGCCGGCAGGTACCGGTTGTCGAACTGCGCATTGACGTACTCGCGCGCCTGCTGCACCGCGGCGTCCGACACGCGCACCGAGTCGGTGCGCATGTAGGTGATCAGGCCGACCGAGCCTTCGGCGCCGATCTCCACGCCTTCATAGAGCCGTTGGGCGGCGCGCATCGTGCGCCCGGCGGAGAAGCCGAGTTGCTTGGCGGCTTCCTGTTGCAGGGTGCTGGTCGTGAAGGGGGCGGGCGCCTTGCGGCGGCGTTCGCCGCGCTCGACCGCGGTGACGACGAACGGCAGCGTGGCGACGGCGTCCACGATCTCGCGGGCCACCTGCTCGGTCTTGATGTCGGGTTTGTGGCCGTCGAGTTTCTGGAGCCGCGCCTGGAACTCCTGGCCGTCCTTCTCGAGGTCGGCGGCCACGGTCCAGTACTCCTGCGGCACGAACTTGCGGATCTCGTCTTCGCGCTCGCAGATCAGGCGCAACGCGACGGTCTGCACGCGTCCCGCCGACAGCCCCGTCTTGATGCTCTTCCACAGCACCGGCGACGCCTTGTAGCCGACGAGGCGGTCGAGCACGCGCCGCGCCTGTTGCGCGTCCACTTTGCGCTGATCGATGTCGAGCGGATTGGCCAGCGCCCGCGCGACGGCGTCCTTGGTGATCTCGTGGAACAGCACGCGGCGGACCTTGCCGTTCTCGGTCGCGGTGCCGCCGTTGAGCTGCGAGGCGACGTGCCAGGCGATCGCCTCGCCTTCGCGGTCGGGGTCGGTCGCGAGCAGCACGCGGTCGGCCGCCTTCGCCGCCTTCTTGATCTCGGCGAGCGTCTTCGCCTTCTCCTTGATGGTGACGTACTTGGGCTGGAAGCCGTGCTCGACGTCCACGCCCAGCTCGCGCTTCGGCAGGTCGCGGAGGTGGCCCACCGTCGCCTTGACCGTGTAGCCGCGGCCGAGGTACTTGCCGATCGTCTTGGCCTTGGTGGGGGACTCGACAATGACGAGCGAGCCGCCCTTTGCGGGAGCGGCCGCAGAGTCCCCAGCGGCGGGCGGCGTGTCCGCGCGTTTCCTGCGCGGCGCGGTCCGCTTACGTCGTGGCGTCGTAGCGTCGCCTTGAGTCTCGTCGAGGTCTTTCTTACGTGCCACCCATCAACCTTTCTTCAAAACGGGTTTGCATCTTTACCATCCGGCCTTGCTCCGCGCAAGCTGGACGACCTCGCCGGCCACCTGCTCGAGCGTTTTGCGGTCCGTTTCCACCGTGGCATCGGCGCGGGCGTAGAACGCCTCGCGCGTAGTGGCCAGATCGCGCATCTGGGCTTCCGGGTCTTCACCCATTAACATCGGCCGGGTTCCCGACGGCACCGCGCGGGCCGCCGCCGTGCCGGGCCGCACCCGGAGGTAAATGACGTACGCGCCGCCTCTTGCGCCGTCGAGCGCCCCCGGCTGCGCCGCCCACCCCCCGCCCGGCGCGAGCACCGCGGGCTCGTGCGCGAGCGCCTGCTCCATCTCCTTCCGCTCCATCTCGCGAAACGCGGTCTCGCCCTTTTCGGCGAAGATCATCGCGATCGGCTTGCCTTCCTTGCGGATCAGAATCGTGTCGATGTCCACGAACGCGGCGTGGAGCTGCTCGGCCACGAGCCGGCCCACGGTCGTCTTGCCGGAGCCCGGCAGCCCGACCATGACGAGGTGCCGTTTCACGACGCCGCATCCCGGGACGACCCCGCCGTGCGCGCGCGGACCTGCGCGAGGTAGCCCGCCACGTTGCGTTTGACCTCGTTGAGCGCGTCGCCGCCGAATTTCTCGAGCAGCGCCTGCGCCACCACGATCGCCATCATCGCCTCGGCGATCACGCCCATCGCCGGCACGGCCGTCACGTCGGAGCGCTCCGACTGCGCCTGCGCCGGCGCGCCGGTCTTGAGATCCACCGTTTTGAGCGGCGACATCAGCGTCGAGATCGGCTTCATCGCGACGCGCACCGTCAGCGGCTCACCGGTGGTCATGCCGCCCTCCGTGCCGCCGGCGCGGTTCGTCGCGCGCGCGAAGCCGGGAAGGATCTCGTCGTGCACCTCGGAGCCTTTGCGACGCGCCGCCTCGAACCCGAGCCCCAGCTCCACGCCCTTCACGGCGGGAATCGACATCATCGCCTGGGCGAGCCGGCCGTCGAGCTTGCGATCCCATGAGACGTGCGAGCCGAGTCCCACGGGAACGCCCAGGCCCACGACTTCGACGATCCCGCCGAGGGTGTCGCCGGCGGCCTTGGCGGCGTCGATCCGCGCGATCATTTCGCGCTCGGCGTCAGGGTCCAGGCAGCGCACCGGGCTGGCATCGGACGCGGCGTTCAACGGGCGCGGCCAGGGCCCGGCATCCGGACCACCCGCCGCCACACCCCGCGCCACCACGCCTCCCAATTCGACCACATGCGACCCGATCTCGATGGCGAATTCCGCCAACAGCGCCCTGCACACGGCGCCGCAGGCGACCCGGGCCACGGTCTCGCGGGCGCTGGCGCGCTCCAGGATGTCGCGCGCGTCGGCGCGGTCGTACTTCAGCGAGCCGGCGAGGTCGGCGTGGCCGGGACGGGGGCGGGTGACCTGGCGGCGCCGTTCCGCGGGCAGCGGCTCGGGAGCCATGACGTCCTGCCAGTGCTCCCAGTCGCGGTTCCAGATCAGCATCGCGATGGGGGAGCCGAGCGTTTCGCCGGCGCGCACGCCGGCGAGCCACTCGATGCGGTCGGATTCGATCTTCATGCGGGCGCCGCGGCCGTAGCCGCCCTGGCGGCGCTTCAGCTCGGCGTCCACCTGGGCGGCGGTGATGGACAGGCCCGCGGGGAGGCCCTCGAGGATGCCCACGAGGCCCCGTCCGTGCGACTCGCCCGCCGTCGTGAACCGCAGGGTCATCGTTTTTTCACCGCCCTCCTATAACAGCCGAGCCCGACCGCGTGCGGTCGGGCTCGCGCGCTGCCCAGGCCCGGCGCGTTAGGACGCGGGCCTCACCGGCTCACCGGCATCCAGAACGGCTGCGACGGGAACGGGTTCGTGATCACCGGCAGCTCCACCATCACGATGCCGCCGGCCGTCACGCCGAAGAGCCACTGCCGCGTATTGGCGCGGTTGCGCGCCACGCGCAGCGGCCCGGTGATCGGGT
The DNA here is from genome assembly GCA_050733275.1 of Gemmatimonadales bacterium. Taxonomy (GTDB): domain Bacteria; phylum Gemmatimonadota; class Gemmatimonadetes; order Gemmatimonadales; family GWC2-71-9; genus 20CM-2-65-7. The sequence goes on along the minus strand of JBOHSP010000098.1, from coordinate 4,450 downwards.
CGCGCACGACGATCGACCCGATCAAGCCGTAAAAGAAGGTATCCCACACGTCAATGTTGCCGTCGGGCCGGGCCGAGAACGCGATGCGGTCGCTGGGGTTACCCGACCCCCCGAACGTGGGGGTGCCCGGGGAATTGGCCGTGAACGCATGGTTGTAGTTCATGTCCATGCCGAACGCTCCCACGGGCGCGGGAACCGAGCCCTTGAGCCGCAGGCCTTCATCGAGGAAGTAGATCGAGTCGGCACGGACCAGATTCGTGGTGCCGTTGAAGTTCGTGGCGATCGCCGAAACGCGCGTGCCGGTGTTGCTGATGAAGTCACTGACGTCGATCGCGGGCGTCATCCCGAGGTCGAGGTGGTTTTCGCCGCTGTCCGACGTGGCCGGGCCCGTCACGCAGAACGTCGCCGTCGAGTCCCCGTGGACGAGGGGGGCCTTCGTCGTGTAGCCAACCACGCGCGCGAACTGGGTCGAGATATTGCCGCCCTCGCCGATGATCGCGTGCGTGAAATCCCCCGAATTGCGCACGAAGGTGACGTCGCCCAGTCCGAACGCGGCGAGCTCGATGGTGACTCCGGCGCAGGCGCTGAGCTGGACTTCCTGCACGTTGTAGGGACGGCCGCGCCGCATCTCGATGCGCAGCGTGTCGCGGCTCTCGCTCTCCAGCGTGCTGTCACCCGCCAGCTCCCAGAACAGGTGGCTGAAGAGCTGGGCGGGATCGCTCGTGTTGATCAGCTTCTCCATCCGCAGTGTGGCGCGTCCGACGAACGGAGACCGCTCGCTGCCGGTCGGCGTCGTGGAGTAAATCGCGAAGATCGAGTCCTGGTGACAGGTCGAGGTGGCGGTCGTCGGGCGGCAGACCGTGCCCACATACTGCGGGCGGTCCGACACGTCGTACAGTTCAATCTCCTCGCTCGGCGGTTGGGTGAGCACTCTGTAGGTCTCGATCAAGTAGTCTGGCAAGTCCTGCCGCCAGACGAGGCGGCGGACGCCCGGCCGGACGTCGATGATCGAGAGCTGCGTGCCGCCCGCGTTGGCGACCACGATCGTGTCGCCGTAGTTCCCCTGCGTGTCGCGCGGCCACAGCGCGATGCCCCAGGGCGTCGGGCCGGCCGTGGGAATCCCGGCCGCCACGAACGCGGTGTTCGCGACCTGGAAGATCTCGACCCGCGACAGGTCGGGGTTGGTGAGATACAGTGTGCTGTCATTGGCGTTGAAGATCGCGTCGGCGATGGTGCCGCCCAGCGGCAGCGGCACGGTCACGCCGGCCACGACGATGACCGTGTCGATCAGGGCGTTGGCCGCGAGCTGGGGCCCGGCCGGCGCCGCGGTGAGGACGCTGCGCGCGGGCGACACCCGCGCCGGAGCCACCGGCAGCAGCGTCTGCGTGTTCGTGTACGCGCAGTTGCGCGACACCGCGCGGTCGCAGGCGTAGCCCCGCACGACGATCTTGCGCGGGTAGGGCTGCGGGAGGTTCGCGAGGCCGAGACTGAACCTGCGCGTCACGTCGGTGAGGTTCCCCGCGCCCACGTTCACCGTGTCGAACTTGAACATCACTCCACCGGTGTCGACGCGGAAACCGATCCACTCGATGGCGCTGGCGTCCTGGGCCCGGACGGTGATCGTGTCGTCGACCTCCACCCGAGCGGCGACCGAATGGTCCACGAGCGGCGCCTCGGTATCGTTCTCCACCGACTGGATGGTGACGCCGACGATGTTCGTCGTGGCCCGCCGCCCCGCCGAGTCTTCGGCGAAGCCCTGAACCGTGAACGTGCCGTTGGCCGCCAGCACGACCAGCGTATCGGTGTAGGAGACCGAGTCGGCGAACGGCGGCGCGAACATGATGGAATCGGTGGGCGGCACCGTGGGATTGTCGACGAAGCTGCGCGGCGACACCAGGAACCCGATCTTGGCGATGCCGGAGCGCTGGGCGGCCGAGATCTCCACCGGGAGGCCGCGGTTCTGCGCGGCGAGCGCGCCGGGCAACGGGTTGAGCATGAACACGCGCAGGGCGTCCACGTTGGACAGGAAGATGGCGATCGTGTCTTCGCTGAAATTGCCGGCGCCGTCGGTCGCCCGGCCCACGATCGTGATCAGCCCGCCGTTGCCCGACCCGCTCGGGAATGTGATCGTCTGCGCGGCCGTGTAAACGGTGTTCCGCCCGATGAAGGTGGTTTCGGCCTGCGCGATGAAGCCGCCGCTGAAGGTCAGGCGGACGCTCTTGAGCGCGAGGTCGTCCACGGCGTCGATGGAAAAACTCAGGCCGCTGGCGATGTCCTGCGTGTCACTCGGGGAAATGAGCGTGATGTTCGGCGACGTCGCGTCCGGCTGGACGCCGCCCGGATGGCGGGCCGTCTCGCAGGCCCACAGCACCAGCGCGACGCCTACCATCCCCCCGAGTGCGATGTCGCGTCGTCCCCGCATAGCCGTTCGTCCCCCTCCTGCTACTGCCCGGCGGGCGCCTGCGGCGCCACCAGATCGTCGATGATGTGCGGCGTGATCAGGATCAGCAGATCGCGCCGGTTCTCCCGCTGGTTCGTGAAGCCGAACAGCCCGCCCAGGATCGGCAGGTCTACAAGGAACGGGATTCCGGACTTGGTGACCGTGACCTCCGTCACCGTAAGGCCGCCGATGACAGCGGTTTCGCCGTCGCTGACGAGGATCTGGTTGTCGGCCTGCTGCGTCTGGAACGTGAAGCCGATGTCCACGGGGGCGGGCCGGACGCTGGACCGCTCGGCGTGCACCTCGAGCAGGATCTGGCGATTCGCCGTGACGTGCGGCGTCACCGTCAGATTGATGCCGGTCTGCTCGAACTGCACGGTCGCCGTCGGGACCGCGGTCCCCGCGGCGGGCGAGCTCACGTCGATGACCCGGATCGGGACCCGATCGCCCACCAGGATCTGCGCCTGGCGGTTGTCGAGGGTGGTGATCGTCGGCTCCGCCTGGACGTCGGCCAGCTCGACCGACTGCAGCGCCTGCACGAACGCGGTGAGATCGAAATTCCCGATCGCCGTCGAGAAGATCAGCTCGAGGGCGGGGTTCACGACTTCCTGGCCGGCGTTGCCGATCGCCGACAGCGAGTTGCCGCCCAGGGCCACGATGTTCTGATCGGCGTCAAAGGTTGCCGTGGGGACGCGCGCGTCGGGCACGCCGTCGAGGTCGGTATCCACCGGCTCGGCGGTGCGCGGATCGGGCCGCTGGATCAGGCGGTTGAAGAACTGGTTGGTGGAGCCGAGGTCGTACTTCACGCCCAGATCCTCGACGTCGAGGCGGTCCACGAAGATGATCTTCGCCTGGATCGACACCTGCGGCGTGCGCAGGTCGAGGCCGCGCACGAAATCGACGATGTCGTCGATGCGCGAGGAGACATCGGTGATGACGAGGGAGTTGGTGACGGAGTCGGCCACGACCGCACCGCGCTGCTTCGTCACGATGGACTGCACTGCCGGCACGAGCGAGGTCGCCTTGGCGTAGTTGATCCGCACCAGGCGCGTCTCGACGGGGACGGTGGAGTCCGCGCGCGCCAGCTCCGCCTTGCTGACGATGTTGAAAATGCCGCCGGGGAGCGTTTGCACGGCGAGGCCCTGCGACTCGAGCACCGCGTTGAGCGCCAGGTCCCACGGCTGGTTCTTGATCTCTGCGGTGACGTCGCCCTGGACGCCCTTGCTGAGGATGATCGTGCGGCCGCTGAAGGCGGCGAAGCCGGCGACCACTTCCTCGATGCTCGAGTTGTCCCAGGTGACCGTGATGCGGGGCGCCTGCGACTGCTCCGCTTCGCGGCGATGCCGGGCGAGGTACTCGTCGATCGACATCAAGCTGCCCACGCTGGGCGTGCGCACGCGCGCGGCCTGCTCGGGCCCGCTGGCGACGGCTGAGGCCTCACGCCCCGGCCGGCTGGATGCCACGGGCGGCGGGGGCGGCGCCGCGGCGACGTCGCGGCTCGACCACCCCGCGAACACGGCCCGGTCGGTGCCGATGCGCACCCGCACCTCGCCCTCGCTGCGCTCGATGCGGTAGTCCTTCAGCGCATCGAGGTCGACGACCACGCGGACCACGTCCGGCTTGAACTGCGCGTAGCGGATGTTGCGCACGCCGCCGCGGTTGCGGCCGTCGTACAGCGTGGCCGGCGCGCCGAGGCGGGCGCCCTCGAGATCGATCACGAGCCGGGCGGGGTTGGTCAGCGTGAAGTCCCGGACCACGACGGCGCCCCGGAGATCGATGACGATCTCGACCTGGCCGCCGCCGGGGGCGGGGAGCACGCTCACGGCACGGACTTCGCCGTCCGGCCGCGCCGCCGCCGCCTCGTCCCCCGCAAGGGCCCGGGAAGCGAGCACGGCGAGCAGCGCGAGCGACAGCATGGGCTTCATGGCGTCTCCTCCTGCTTGGCGAGCGACAACGTCTCCTGCCGCTCGAAGCCGAACTCCTGCACCGTAAACACGATTTCCCGCGGCC
>JBOHSP010000097.1:0-3695 GCA_050733275.1 Gemmatimonadales bacterium | reverse complement strand
GGGCAGCAACGATGACGGCCGGACGGCCGGACGGCCGGACGGCCGTCGCGTTGTCGATCCTGCTGGCCGTCTGGCCGGCCGGCCGTGCGGCCGTCGCGCAGGACACCAGCGTCATCGACCGCGGCGTGCGCGTCGGGATCGTGTATCGCCCCGGGGTGCGCCCCGGCCTCGTGATGCTGCCGCGCCAGGCCACCGGGACACCGGTCGATTCCGTGCGCGCCATGATCACGCGCGACCTCGATTACTCCGATCGCTTCGAGATCATCACGCTGCCGGGGGGAGATTCCATTCGGCTGGCCAGCCCCACGCCATCCACCCCAGCCGGGCGGGCTGCGCCGAGAGGACAGCGCCGCCGGGGCGCACCGGCGAGAGGGACCCCCACCCCGCCCGCCGGGCGGGGGACGGGCGGGGGCGCGCAGGCGCTGGGGCTCAACTATCCCCTGTATCAGGCGCTCGGCTCCGACTTCGCGATCGACGTGACGGCGGACGGGGACACGACCAGCGTGATCGTGCACGACATCGTGGCGGCGGGGGTACGCCGCACGCTGCGCGTCCGCCTGCCCGCGCCGACCGACGACGATTTCCGGCAGGCCGTCCACCGGCTCGCGGACCAGGCGCTCCAGGCGGCGCTCGGCGTACGGGGGATCGCGGCCACGCGCGTGCTGTTCGTGATGGACGGCAAAGTGTACCGGATCGATCAGGACGGGGCGGATCTCGAGCTTGTCTCGGCGAGCGACCGCCAGGCGATGTCCCCGGCCTGGTCCGATGACGGCCGGCGCTTCGCCTACATGGAGTTTCAGGCAGGCCGGGGGCAGCTGTTTCTGCAGGATATGGCGACGGGGCGGCGCACGCCGGTCCCGCTCACCGGCAACGCGCTGGACTTTACGCCGGCGTTTTCGCCCGACGGCCAGACGCTGGCGTTCAGCCGGGCCAACGAGGAGGGCACCGATATCTACACGATTAACGTCAAGAACAACTGTTGCTTACGGCGCTTGACCGTGGGGCGCTTTTCTGACAACTTGTCCCCCACGTTCAGTCCCGACGGTCAGCGGATCGCGTTCGTGTCGACCCGGCCCGGTCTGCCGCAGATATATGTGATGGCGGCGGACGGAACGGACCAGCAGTTGTTCGCGCCGTTCGATTACGGTGTGACGGGTTCGTCCAATGGGCCGGAGTGGTCGCCCGATGGGCAGTCGGTGGCGTTTCACCGGGATGTGGCGGGCACGCTGCAGGTGTTCGTCCTAGATGTGCGGTCGCGCACGGTCCGGCAGCTCACTTCGGTGGGGCGCAATGAGGATCCGACGTGGGCCCCCGACAGCCGCCATCTTGCCTTTGTGTCCGACCGTGCCGGGTATCGCCAGCTGTGGATCATCGATCTCGAGACGGGCCGCATCCGGCCGCTGCTACGACAGAGCGGCGCCCGGTTGCCGGCATGGTCTCCGCGACTCACGGAGACGACTTCTTTCACCCCCTGATCGGAGAGATAGATGAAACCGGTATCGTTGCTCCTCGTGATCGGCCTGGGCGCCGCCGTCGCCATCGGTGCCTGTGGCGGCAATCCGGAGCCGGGAATGCCGCAGCCGGACCCCGATTCGCTGGCGGCGGCCCAAGCCGAACAGGCGCGCCTGGATTCGATCGCCGAGGCGGAGCGCCGGGCGCGGGAGGAGGCCGAGCGCGCCGCGCGGGAGCGCGAGGCCGCCGAGCGCGAGGCCGCGGCCCGCACCACCGAAGAAGTGCGCACCATGCTGGCCACGATGATCTTCTTCGACTACGACCGCTCGAACATCCGTCCCGATGACATGACGGCGCTGGATCAGAAGGTGCAGATCCTCCAGGCCAACCCCGAGCTGCGCATCCGCATCCACGGGCACTGCGACGAGCGGGGCTCGGACGAGTACAACCTCGCGCTGGGCAATCGCCGCGCCCAGTCCGCCAAGCAGTACCTGGTGAGCCACGGGATCAGCGAGGATCGCATCGAGACGCAGTCGTGGGGTGAGGAGCGGGCGTTGGTGGAAGGGCAGGACGAGAGCGCGTGGTCGCAGAACCGTCGCGATGAGTTCGAGGTCATCGGCGGCGGTGACGTGCTGCGCCGGCCGTAGGCGGAGTCGCGGTGCGGCGTCAGCTGACGCTCGCCCTCTGCCCCCTGTTCCTGGGGTTCGGCACCGGATGCGCCCTCAAGGGGGACGTTCGGAAAGTCGAGCTCCAGGTGCAGGCGTTGCAGGCCGATCTTGCCCAGCGCGACGCCGCCCGCGCCGCCGAGCGCGACTCGCTGCTCGCCGCCGTCCAGCAGGCGCTCGCCACCCAGCAGGCGTACCTGGTGCAGTTGCGCGGCGACCTGCGCACCGAGCTGCTGAGCGTGCAACAGCAGCTCGTCACCGTGCAGGAGCTCACCGGGCTGAGCCAGCAGCGGCTCACCGAGCTGCGGGCGCGGCTCGAGGCCCGGGCGCAGCAGTCCGAGGCGGCCGCGCCTCCGGGCACCCCCGGTGCGGGGGGCCCGGGGCCCGAGCAGATGTACGATGTGTCGCTGCAGCAATACCGGCGCGGCAGCTTCACCACCGCCCGGGGGGGGTTCCGCGAGTTCCTGCGGGTGTTCCCGACGCACGAGCGCGCGGTCGATGCGCTGTTCTACGTGGGCGAGAGCTTCGAGCGGGCGGCGCCCGATTCGGCCGCCGCGGTGTATGAGCAGCTCGTGCGCCAACATCCCAACTCGCCACGCGCTGCCTCGGCGCTTTACAAGCTGGGCCTGCTCGCCGAACAGCGGGGCGATCGCGCCGCGGCGCGCACGTTCTACACGCGCGTGATCGCCGGCTATCCGCGGTCTCCCGAAGCGGATCTCGCCCGCCAAAACCAGCAGCGCCTCCGCCCGTAGCGGCGGCGCCGCCCGGGGATCCCTCCCCGTGACCGACCGCTCCCCCCGCGGCGAGATGCCCTTCCTCGATCACCTCGAGGAGCTGCGCTGGCGCATTCTGTGGAGCCTGCTCGCCATCGTCGTGGGCACCGTGATCGGCTGGCTCGTCGTGGGACGCCTCGATGTGGTCGGGCTGCTGAAGCGGCCGATTGCGCCGTTCCTCCCCACCGGGCAGCTGATGTTCACCAGCCCAACGGAGCCGTTCCTGCTGAATCTGAAGGTCGCCTTCGCGCTCGGGTGCCTGCTTGCCTCGCCGATCGTCATTTATCAGATCTGGGCGTTCCTCGTGCCGGCGCTGTACGCCCGCGAGAAGCGCCTCATCGTCCCGTCGCTCGCCGTGGGCGTGGTGCTGTTCCTGATCGGGGCGACCGCCGCGTATCTGTACGCGCTCCCCGCGACGCTCAACGTGCTGTTCGGCTTCACCCGCGGCGATCTCGCGCCGATCATCACGATCGACCGCTATTTCGGCTTCGCGATCCCGTTCATCCTGGCGTTCGGCGCCGTCACCGAGCTGCCGCTCGTCGCGGCGATTCTCGCGGCGGTGGGCCTGGTGACGCCGCAGTTCCTGGCGCGGCACCGGCGCTACGCGATTGTCATCGCGGCGTTCGTGGCGGCGCTGCTCACGCCGCCCGATGCTTTCACGATGCTGATGATGCTGGTGCCGCTGCTGCTGCTGTACGAGATCAGCATCTGGTGCGCGTGGGTGGCGAGCCGGCGCCGGGCGCGGCGCGCGGCGGCCGCGATGATCCTCGTGGTCTTGCTCGGACCGGCGGCGCTGGACGCGCAG
>JBOHSP010000096.1:0-9298 GCA_050733275.1 Gemmatimonadales bacterium | reverse complement strand
GTGCAGCTCTACGCGCTCGGCGGGCGCGCGCCCGCCCTGCCGCGCTGTGAGGTGCGCGCGGCCGAACACGGCGCGCCGGTGCTCGCGCGCCACGACGAAGTGAAAGAAGTGCTGGTGAACCTGCTCGAGAACGCCCGCCATGCAGACGCCAAACGCGTCACCCTGCGAGTGGCAGAAGGCGGGCGCCGGCTGACCGTGACCGACGACGGCCGCGGCATCCCCCCCGAGGTGCTGCCCCGCGTCTTCGAACCCACCTTCTCGACCACGTCGAGCGGGGCCGGGCTCGGCCTCGCCATCGCCCGCCGGCTGGTCGAGAGCTGGGGCGGCACGATCACGCTGGACAGCGCCGTCGGACGGGGAACCACGGTCACCATGAGCCTCCAACCGGCCGTTTGGGACGCCCGGACGTGACCCGGCTCACACTGCCGTATGGAAAAAACGGACACAATGTGCAAAGTTGTGGCGGCCTTTTCCCAACCCTGAGGTGTCCGTGCGCGTTCGAGTCGGCCTCACGCTTGCTGTGCTCGTCGGTGCCGCGCCTGACGTCGCGCCAGCCCAGTTTTCGTTCGACGCGCGTCGCGTCGGCATGGCCGGGGTGTCGCTCACGCGCGACGGCAACATCCGCCGCTACAATCCGGCGTACCGCGCGATCAAGGGCCGCTCGGGCGGGACCGCCGGGCCGAAATTCGCGATCCCCCTGCCGTTGGGGCTGATCGACTTCCTGCGGGAGCACCCCCTCGACCAGCTCGGCGACGATCCGATGTTCGATCCCGACTCGGCGGCGTTCAACCCGGTCGAGCTCCTCAATCTGATTCTCAACCCGCCGATCTTCTACGAGATCCGCGAAGCGCCCACCCCCACGAACGACGTCGAGTTCACGATCGGCGAGAACGCCTTTGTCGTGGACCTGGGAGGCGCCCGGGTGCTCATCCCCGAACAGGAGTTCGGGCTGGGCAGCACCAGCCGGCTGCTCGACATGGGGATGGGTTTCGGGGGTTTCAACGTGGGCGTCATGGGCTTCATGCAGTACGAAGTGGGATTCACGCTGGATGACGCGCTGCGGCGCGTGCTGAAGCAGGCCGATTCGGTCCAGGCCAACACGTCCTACGGCATCCTCGGCGACGGCGTGGTGCAGACGGGATTCGCGCCGACGATCAGCTTTGCGGGCCGGCTGACCAGGGGCGTGGGCGGCGACGCGGCCGGGCCCGATGACGGGATCTATCTCGGGGCCGCGCTCCACTACTACCTGGGCGCCACCTACGGCCGCGCGACGGGGTCTGCCGGATTCACCACGGGCGATCCCGTCTTCGGCGCGACGCCGCTCGGGCTGTTGGACGACACGCTGTACACGTCGAACAAGCCGTTTGGCCACGGCGTGGGGGGCGACGTCGGGATCGCGTTCATCTCGGGTCCGTTCGAGGTGGGCTTCGGCATCAACGACATCGGCGCCGAGCTGACGTGGTCCGACACGAAGGTGCAGCGCGTGTTTTACGACCCCGCCACCGACTCGATCACCACCACGGTGATCGCGAACCACGTCGAGACCAAGACCGAGCTGCCGGTCACCTACATCGCGAACGCGGCGCTGCACATGGGGACCGGCACGACGATCGGCGGCGAGATCGTGAACTCGGGGCGGGGCACGGCGATTCACCTCGGCGTCGAGCAGCGCACCGGAGCGTTCGCGGTACGCGGGGGCATCATCCGCGACCAGCGCAAGAGAGTGCAGTTCGCCTGGGGTGGCGGCGTCCGGCTCGGCCCGGTCGGCCTGGATGTTGGCTTCTGGACCCATAGCAATTCGTTCGCGACACAGCGCGGCATCACGATGGCGACGTCGCTCGCCATCTACTAGGGGGACAGCATGAGGCATCCGGCTCCCGCGCTCGCACTGCTCGGCGCGCTGCTGTCGGCGGCGTGCGGGGAAGGGCGCGCCATCTTCAACGTGGACGTCTACAGCTTCATGGCGGGAAGCGGGAGCGACACCGTTCCCTACTTCGTCCCCCCCGGGGTGACCGATACGCTCAAGAGCCCGCCCCAGCGGATCAACCTCCCACCCGGGTTCAGCAACTCGGTGGTGGATTCGCTGCGGATTCGGAACGGCGGGGCCGATCTCGTGAACACGGCCGGCACCGGTTCGGTGGGGTTCCAGCTCTACATCGCCGCAGATTCGCTGGGCGCGCTGAGTCCAGCGGCGTTGGCCATCGACATTCCTCCCGCCGCCGTGAACGGCGTCCAGACTGTTCCCATCGTCATCACGGGAGACCTGAGCCCGGCGTTGAACGACCTGTTCACCCAGGAGCAGATCTTCATGAGCCTCGGCGCCGTGGGCACAAACAGCGGCGTGGTCGCCGTGACCGGCGAAATGGCGCTCACGGCGCTCGAGATCCGGGTCGTTCTGCAAGAACACGTCTTTTAGAGGGAACGGGGAGCAGGGGAGTCGGGAGCCGGCCGCCGAACGCAGTATATTTCCTGCCGTGAGTTCCAGGCGTTCTACGGTCACCGTCGACGTGGGCGGGGTGCTGGTGGGCGGCGCCCATCCCATCGTCGTCCAGTCGATGACCAACACCGACACCGCCGACGTCGCCGCCACGGCGGCGCAGGTCCGCGCGCTGCATGCCGCGGGCAGCGAGCTGGTGCGCGTCACCGTGAACACCGACGAAGCCGCCCGCGCCGTCCCCGCCATCGTGGCCGAGGTGGACGTGCCGGTGATCGGCGACTTCCACTACAACGGCCACCTGCTGCTCACTCGGCATGCCGAATGCGCCGGCGCGCTCGCCAAGTACCGCATCAATCCCGGCAACGTCGGCGCCAAGCGCCGCGACGACAACTTTCGCACGATCGTGCAGGTCGCGATCGACCAGGGCAAGCCGGTCCGCATCGGCGTGAACTGGGGCAGCCTCGACCAGCAGCTGCTCACCGAAATGATGGACGAGAACGCGGCGGTTACCGAGCCGCGCGACGCCCGCGACGTCACCATGGAGGCGATGGTGGAGAGCGCGATGCGCTCGGCGGAGCTCGCCGAAGACGTCGGGCTGCCGCACGACCGCATCATCCTGTCGGCCAAGGTCTCGGGCGTGCAGGACCTGGTGGAGGTGTACCGCAACCTGGCCGCGCGCTCCGACTATCCGGTGCACCTCGGGCTGACGGAAGCGGGGATGGGGGCGAAGGGCATCATCGCGAGCACGGCGGGGCTGGCGATCATGCTCCAGGAGGGGATCGGCGACACGATCCGCGTATCGCTCACGCCGCGGCCGGGCGGCGACCGGACCGAAGAGGTGCAGGTGGCGCAGCAGATCCTGCAATCGCTGGGTCTGCGGAGCTTCGCGCCGCAGGTCACGGCGTGCCCGGGATGCGGGCGCACCACGTCTACGTTCTTCCAGGAGATGGCCGAGCAGATCCAGGCGCACCTCGCCGAGCGGCGCGCCGAGTGGCGGGCGCGCTACCCCGGGGTCGAGGAGCTGCGCGTGGCGGTGATGGGATGCGTGGTGAACGGACCGGGGGAGTCGAAGCACGCCGACATCGGCATCTCGCTGCCGGGGACGGCGGAAGAGCCGCGCGCGCCGGTGTACGTGGATGGCGCCCTGCTCGTCACGCTGAAGGGCGAGACCATCGTGGCGGACTTCCTGAAGATCCTCGAGGAGTACGTCGAGCGGCGCTTTGGGCGGGTGGCCGCGGGCGCCTAGTCAGCGGATCGGGCTGCCGAGCGGCACGTCGCGGTCGGGATGGACGAGGCAGATGTCGCCCTCGCCGAGAATCACGCCCAACGTCAGCACCTCGGAGAAGAAGCTCGCAATCTGACGCGGCGGGAAGTTGACGACGCCCAGCACGAGCCGCCCGACGAGATCGGGCGGCTCGTAGTACTTCGCGATCTGCGCGCTGGAGTTCTTCACACCGATTTCCGGGCCGAAGTCGATGCGCAGCTTGTAGGCGGGTTTTCGGGCCTGCGGAAACTCTTCAGCCGTCACAACGCGGCCCACCCGGATGTCGATCTTGGCGAAATCGTCGTAGCTGATTTGCGTCATCCAGCCTCCCGAATCGTCCCTTTTTGAGGCCAGCGCGGCGCGCCGGCCGTGCGGCACAAGGTTGGCACGCCCATTGCCCTCCCGCCATCGGCGAACACCCACTCATTCCTTCACGGGAGCGGGATATGCGGCGGATCGGCTTGGTGGTCGGAGCGCTGGGACTCGTGGCCTCATCGCTCGCGGCGCAGCGGTATCATCGGCCCGGCCTGCGCGAAGTGCGCGAGCGCGGCAGCGTCGGGCTGACGCTCCACGTGGCCGAGCCGTGGGGCGACTTCAAGCGCCACGGCAACATGGCCGCGGGGTTGAACGTGACGGGTGTCAGCGGTGGCAGCGGGCTCGGCGTGCGCCTGGAGGCCGCGTTCCTCACGTATGCCTCGGACTACCAGGGCTACGGCGCATCGACGACGTCGGCGATCGGCTCGCTCGGCATCGGCCCGCAGCTCACGCTCGGCGGAGGTCCGCTGCGCGTGTACGGCTTCGCGACGCTTGGCGGCTCGCTGTTCTGGAGCTCGCTGGACCGCGACAGCTGCGGCTGCTACGACGACGACGTGTTCTTCCTGGAAGGCGACTTCACGACCAACCGCTCGGTCGGCGCGGGTCTCCTGCTCAACGTCTCGAGCCGGCTCGCGCTCGACGTCGGCGTCCGGGAGGTGCGGCACGATCGCGTGACCTACGTGCCGGCGGGCGGCATCACCGAAAATTCCGATGGATCGTATACCGTGGAGCGCGTGGAGACCCCCGTCGGCATGCGGGTCTGGCACGCCGGAGTGTCGTTCGCCATCCGCTAGCGTTTCCGCGTTTGCTGATCCCGGGCGGGCGGTTTTTTGCTTACCGCCCGCCCGGCCGTCCGACGTATCGTGAGACATGCTCGCCCGAGTCCGCTCGGCCGCCGTGCTCGGTATCGACGCGTATCTGGTGGACGTCGAGACCGACATCGCCAACGGCCTCCCCACCTTCGTCACCGTCGGCCTGCCGCAGGGGGCCGTGAAGGAGGGCCGCGACCGCGTCTCCGCCGCGCTGGCCAATACCGGTTTCACGTTCCCGCTGCGGCGCATCACCGTGAATCTCGCTCCTGCCGACATCCGGAAAGAGGGCTCGGCATTCGATCTGCCCATCGCGCTCGGGATCCTCGCGGCCACGGAGCAGATCTCGGCAGACCGGCTGTCCCGGATCGCGGTGTTGGGCGAGCTGGGTCTGGAAGGCGCGATCCGGCCGGTGCGCGGGGCCCTCGCGGTGGCGCTCGCCGCCCGCAGCGCCGCGGTGGACGCGCTGATCCTGCCGCGCGAGAACCTTCCGGAAGCGGGGGTCGTCGAGGGGCTCCGCGTGCTAGGCGCGGGCACGCTCGCCGAGATCGCCGAGTACCTCGAGGGCAAGGGCGAGCTGGCGCGGGCCGAGATCGACGTGGCGCGGCTGTTCGCCGAGCGGGCGCGGGATGACGTCGACTTCGCCGAAGTGAAGGGGCAGGCGCACGCCAAGCGCGCGCTCGAGGTCGCGGCGGCCGGCGGCCACAACATCCTCATGGTGGGTGCGCCCGGCTCGGGGAAAACGATGCTGGCGCGCCGCCTCCCCACGATCCTGCCGCGCATGAGTCTCGACGAGGCCCTCGAGACGACCAAGATCCATTCGGTCGCCGGCACGCTGCCGCTCGGCGAGTCGCTGGTCGCGCGCCGTCCGTTCCGCGCGCCGCATCACACCATTTCGGACGCAGGGCTGATCGGCGGCGGCTCCTACCCGCGGCCGGGGGAGGTGAGCCTGGCGCACGGCGGCGTGTTGTTTCTCGACGAGCTGCCCGAGTTCCGCAAGAACGTGCTCGAGGTGCTGCGCCAGCCGATGGAGGACGGTGTGGTGACGATCGCGCGCGCGGCCATGAGCCTGTCGTATCCCGCCCGGTTCATGCTGGCGGCCGCGATGAATCCCTGCCCCTGCGGCTGGTTCGGCGATCCGCAGCACAGCTGCGCCTGCGGCTCGCTCGCCGTGCAGCGCTATCTCGCGCGCGTCTCGGGCCCGCTGCTCGACCGTATCGACCTGCATCTCGAGGTCCCGGCCGTGAAGTACCGCGCGCTGACCGCGGTGGATGGCGGCGAGCCCAGCGCCGCCGTGTGCGAGCGGGTGGATCGGGCGCGCGTCGTGCAGCGCGAGCGGTTCGCGAGCCGGCCCGGGATCTACGCCAACGCGCACATGAGCCCCCGCGACATCCGGACGCACTGCCGGGTGAGCGACGGGGCCGACGCCCTGCTCAAGACCGCGATCACGCGGCTCGGCTTGTCAGCCCGCGCCTATCACCGCATCCTCAAGATCGCGCGCACGATCGCCGATCTCGACGGCGCCGCGGCGCTCGAGCCGAAGCATGTCAGCGAGGCGATTCAGTACCGCAGTCTGGATCGGCGAGGCGTGTAGACGCGCGAGAACGGTAGGGGGCTACCGACTGCAAAGACGACGGTCGAGTGGTAGTTTGATGACTCATGGCGACCATCATCGTGATCGAGGATGACGACGCGGTTCGGAGTGTCATGAGACGTGCCCTCGAACGGCACGGGCATCTCGTCGTCGAGGCGCCGGAAGGAGCACGCGGCGTCGAACTTCTCCGAGAGCATGACGCCGATCTCGTCATCACCGATATCTTCATGCCGGGCCAGGATGGCATCCTGACGTTGCGGCAAATTCGCAAAGAGTTTCCGACGCTGAAGGTGATCGTAGTTTCAGGAGGCGATAGAACAGGTCGGCTGGACCTGCGCAAGGATGCCGAGCTTCTCGGAGCCGTGAGGAGTGTTCGTAAGCCGTTCACAGCGACAGAAATTGTGACGGTCGTTACCGAGATTCTCGGTCATACCGACTAGCGAGGCGGGCGCAGCCGAGCGCTGCGCCCGTCGCTGCTCAGGGCTGCTCGACCAGCGCTATTGCTTGGGCATGAGCTGACCCACCTTGGTCCAGGCGGGGTCCGCGGCCGGGACCAGGAATACATACAGTCCGCCATCGTGCAGGGTCGCCTGCGCGCCCACCGCCGCGAGCTGGGATGCAATGGTCTCCGGGCGTACGTCGTACGGCCCACCCGACGATGCATCCACGACCAGACCGATCAAGCCCCCGAACACGATATTGCCCACACCCAGCCGCTCGTTTTCCGCGTGGTCATGATTTCGAACGGCTGATAACCCTCGAGGGTCAACACGATCCGGTGCGATGACTTCCGCGACAGCTTGGCGCCCACCGGAGTCGTCCCGATGAGGTTCCCATCCACCGTAACGGACGCCCCCGTCGGCTGGCTGCTGATCGGCACCTCCTGCGACGTGCCGTGCATGATGGTGGCGCAGGCTGCCACGACGAATCCGATACCGATGGCCAACGCCGCGACCGTGATGTTTCGGGACATAGTCCCTCCGTGCCGATGGGGAAAGTGAGAGAGGAAGGGGTGTGTCACGTGCCCACGGGCAGGACGACAAACATGAAGGCGATCGCGAGACCTGGCAACCACGCTGCCCGCGGGATTATCGTGCCGCATGAACGACGTCCACGAATTCCTGCGTTCCCTCACCGTAGTCCTGGCCGTCGCCGCCATCACCACCGTCGTCTTCCAGCGCCTGCGCCAGCCGGTCGTGCTCGGCTACATCATCGCCGGACTCATCGTCGGCCCCTACGTGCCGATCCCCATCGTCGCCGATCCGGCGACCGTGCGCACGCTCTCGGAGCTGGGCGTCATCCTGCTGATGTTCTCGCTCGGCCTCGAGTTCCATCTCGCCAAGCTGCTGCGGGTCGGACCCGCGGCGGGGTTCACCGCCATTGTCCAGTCGAGTCTCGCGGGGTGGCTGGGATTCCTGGCCGGACGGCTTTTCGGGTGGACGGTCCTCGAAAGCATCTTCGCGGGCGCCATCGTGGCGATCTCCAGTACGACCATCATCGCGAAGGTGTTCGACGAACAGCGCATCGGCGGCCGGCTGCGCGAGCTCGTGGTGGGCATCCTGCTGATCGAGGATCTCATCGCCATCGTGCTCCTGGCGCTGCTCACGGCGGTCGCCACCGGTGCCGGGCTCTCGGCCGGGGAGCTCGCCGGCACGGTCGGCCGCATCGTGCTGTTCCTGTTGGCGATGGTCGTGGCCGGCATTCTCGTGATCCCCCGGTTCATCCGGATGGTCACGCGCATCGGTCGGGTCGAGACCACGCTGGTCGCGAGCATCGGCGTGTGCTTCGCGATGGCCTACGTCGCCCAGGCCGCCGGCTACTCGGTCGCGCTGGGCGCCTTCATCGCCGGCTCCCTCGTCGCCGAATCGGGACACGGCGACACGATCGAGCATCTCGTGCAGCCGGTCCGCGACATGTTCGCCGCGATCTTCTTCGTCTCGGTGGGCATGCTCATCGAGCCGCGGCTCGTGGTCGAGCAGTGGGGCGCCGTCCTGGCGTTCACGGGCATCGTGCTCGTGGGCAAGATCACCGGCGTCTCGCTCGGTGCGTTCCTGGCGGGCACCGGCGCGCGCACGGCGGTGCGGGCCGGGATGAGCCTCGCCCAGATCGGAGAGTTCTCGTTCATCATCGCGTCGCTTGGCCTGGCGCTCGGCGCGACCCGCGAGTTCCTCTACCCCGTGGCGGTCGCCGTCTCCGCGGTCACCACGCTCTCGACACCCTGGCTGATCCGCTACTCGCCGCCCGTCGCGGCATTCATCGACCGCAAGCTGCCGCGGCCGCTGCAGACGTTTGCCGCGCTGTATGGCGCTTGGCTCGAACGCCTGCGCGCGGCGACCGCCGGCCGGCACGCGCCCGGCGTCGGCCGCTTCGTGGCCCTGCTCGCCCTCGATGCCGCTTTCCTCACGGCGCTGATCGTCGCGGTCGCGTTCCAATTCGACGCGATCGTGGGCATCGTGCAACGCGTGATCGCGATCGCTCCCGCGCTGGCGCGCGGGCTCGTGACGGCGGCAACGGGCGCGCTGGCCCTGCCACTCGTCATCGGCATCGGCCGCCTGTCCGGCGGATTGGGACGCATGCTGGCCGCCACGGCGCTGCCCCGGGCGGAAGGGAAGGCCGACATGGACGCGGCGCCGCGCCGGACGTTGGCGGTGACCCTCCAGCTCGGCGTCGTGTTCCTGACGGGCATCATCATCGTCATCGCGACCCAGATCATGCTGCCCAGCTATTCCGGGCCGCTGGTGCTGGGCGCGCTGCTCGCGGGGTTCGGGATCGCCATCTGGCGCAGCGCGCGCGACCTCGAAGGCCACGTGCTCGCCGGCGCGCAGGCGATCGTCGCGGCGCTGGGACGCTACGGCCAGGCCGGCGGCGCGGGGGCGGGC
>JBOHSP010000095.1:0-2752 GCA_050733275.1 Gemmatimonadales bacterium | reverse complement strand
GCTGCGGCGGCAGGCCGAGCCGGACGCCGCGGTCGCCGACGGGTTCGGCGCCGCGGTCGCGCGCCGCGCCGCAGGCATCCCGTTCGCGTACGCCGTGGGACGCGTGGGCTTTCGCACGCTCGATCTCGCGGTCGATCGACGGGCGCTGATTCCGCGGCCGGAGACCGAAGGACTCGTCGAGCTCGTGTTGCGGACGGTCACGAATCGGGAAACGGCAAACGGGAAACGTGGGGTTGTTGCCGATGTTGGAACCGGATCCGGCTGCATCGCGCTTTCCCTGGCAGTGGAAGGGAGTTTCGAGCGGGTCGTCGCCGTGGAGCGCTCGGCGGAGGCGGCGGCGCTGGCGCGGGAGAACACGGTGCGGATCCGGCCGGCGACCCCCGTCGAGATTCGCGAGGGCGATCTGCTCGCGCCCCTGGCCGGCGCCCGCTATCGCGCCATCGTTTCGAATCCGCCGTATCTCTCTGCCACCGAGCACGCCGAGCTGGACAGATCGGTCGCAGATTACGAGCCGCGCGAGGCCCTCGTCAGCGGGTCCGATGGGCTCGATGCGACTCGCGCGATCCTGGCGGGAGCCGCGGCGCTGCTCGAACCGGACGGCGTGCTGGCCCTCGAGATCGACGAGCGGCGCGCGGACGCCGTGCGATCGCTGGCGCGGGCTCACGGGTGGGCGGCGCTGCGCATTCACGACGATTTGTTCGGCCGCCCGCGCTATGCGCTGGCGTTCCCGAGGGAGGGTTAGTGCTCGACGACAAGGCGGAAGAACTCGGGCGGCTGCTCGGCCAGACGGACGAGTACAAGGCGTTGCGGCGCGCGACCGAAGCGTTGCGCGCGGACCAGGCGGTGCAGCAGGAGCTCGCCAACGCGGAGCGGCTGGCCCAGGAGATCGAGCGGGCGGCGCAGCAAGGTCAGGAACCCACGAAAGAGCAGGTGGAGCAATACGACCGCGCGCTGCAGGGCGTGCAGGGGCATCCGGTGTATCAGCAGATGGTCGTGGCGCAGACCAACTTCGAAAAGTTGATGGCCCGCGTGAACGCGCGGATTTACGAAGGCATGAAAAAGGGCGCGGCCAGCCCCATCATCACGCTGGGATGACCTTCCTCGTGGTGGAGGGGCCCGAAGGGGCGGGGAAGACCACTCTGGTGCGCTGGCTCGACGCGCGCCTCGGCGACGACGGGCGCCGCGTCGTCACGGTGCGGGAGCCCGGCGGCACGCCCGTGGCCGAGGCCGCGCGCAAGCTGGCGCTGCGGTCCCGCCACGAGATGGCGCTGGGCGCCGAGCTGTTCCTCGTTCTCGCGGCGCGCGCCGACCTGGTCGAGCGCGTCATCCGGCCCGCGCTCGCCGCCGGACAGATCGTTCTGGCGGACCGCTTCGGCCTGTCGACGCTCGCCTACCAGGTCGCCGGCCGGGGGTTGCCGCAGGCCGATGTCGAGGCGGCCCTGCGCCTGGCGACCGGGGGCACGACGCCCGATCTCACCATCGTGCTCGACGTCCCGGTCACGGTGGGACGGGAGCGCCAGCATGCGGCACGCAAGGTGCGGGATCGGTTCGAGCGGGAGGACGACGCGTTCCACGAGCGCGTCCGGCGGGCCTACGCCACGGCGGCCGGCCCGGGTGTGATCCATATTGACGCGAGCCAACCGAAGGAGGCCGTGCAGGACGCCGCTTGGAGCGCCATCCTGCCGGTCATCGGCGAGCGGGCACTTTCACTGCGAGGGGTTTCATGATACGGCACAAGGGCTCGGTGGTGGTCTTCGTCGCGCTGGCCGCGCTGACGACCGGCGGGTGGTTCCTGCAGCGCGGCACGGAGCCCGCCGGGTCCGTCTATCAACAGGCCCGGCTGTTCGACGACGTGCTGGCGCACGTCGCCGACTACTACGTGGACTCGCTGGACGAGCGTCAGCTGTACCAGATGGCGATCGACGGCATGCTGGATCAGCTCGGGGATCCCTACTCGGTGTATCTCAAGCCCGACGATTTCCGGCAGCTCTCCGAGGCGACGACCGGCAACTATACCGGCCTGGGGATTCAGATCGACGTGCGCGAGGGGTGGATCACCATCGTGGCGCCGCTGCCCGAGACCCCCGCGGAACGGGCCGGCGTGATGACGGGGGACCGCATCGTGGCGCTCGACGGGCGCTCGACCGAGGGATGGAAGCAGGATCAGGCGGTGAAGGAGCTGCGCGGCCCGGCCGGCACCACGGCGGAGCTGACGATCCGGCGCGCCGGCGTGGATGAGCCCATCAACTTCCGGGTGACGCGGGCGACGATTCACATCCGCTCCGTGCAGAACGCGATGATGCTCGACGACCGCGTCGGGTACATCTTCCTCTCGCCCGTGAACGAGTCGTCGGCGCTCGAGGTCGCGGAGGCGGTGGACACGCTGCTCAAGCAGGGGATGAAGTCGCTGGTGTTCGACTTGCGGGGCAATCCGGGCGGCCTGCTCGACCAGGGCGTGGCGGTCTCCGACCTGTTCCTCAATCCGGGCGACACGATCGTCGCGACCCGCGGGCGGGCGCCGGGGTCGAGCCGGGCGTTCCGCGACGCCCAGCAGCAGCGCTGGCCCAACCTGCCGGTGGTCGTGATCATCAACGGCGGCTCCGCGAGCGCGGCGGAGATCATCGCGGGCGCGCTCCAGGATCACGACCGCGGCCTCCTGGTGGGCACGCCGACCTTCGGCAAGGGGCTGGTGCAGTCGTTCTGGCGGCTTACGCCCGAATCGGGCCTCAAGCTGACGACCGCCCGCTGGTAC
>JBOHSP010000094.1:0-6820 GCA_050733275.1 Gemmatimonadales bacterium | reverse complement strand
GGAAGGGATCGCGCAGGCTGTTGAGGCTTGGGTGCAGTTACCGGGGCCAGAGAATGTGTCGTTGACCCCGCCATTCGAGGTAACGTTTGGCGCAACCATCACCCCGACTACCAGTACCGCTGCAGCGCCGTTCACCTGGAGCGTCGAGCAACTGCCTACAATTGCGCCGTGCGCAAACCCTGTTTGGTCGAGCATCTGGGCCGCCTCCGCAACGGAGGTCTTCATGGTGGGCGGCTGTGGTACGATTCGCCATTTGGGTGGGTCGGGCTGGGAGACGCACAGTAGTGGCACGACCCAAACCCTCTTCCACGTGTGGGGGAGGTCAGCGAGTGACGTGTTCGCCGTTGGCGATACCGCCACGGTTCTCCATTACGATGGCGCAACCTGGACCCCAATGACCGGTGTGCCGCGCACCAATCCTCGGGGAATCTGGGGTGCTCCTGCAGGGGAGCTTTTCGTTGCAACCGTCGACTCCATTGTGAAGGGCCATATCTGGCGTCATGATGGCACTCAGTGGGCCATCGCGTTCAATCGAATCTGCCCGCTCGGGAGAATTTGGGGCAGCTCGCCGTCGGACGTGTGGGCTGTCGGCGTGGGCGGACTGGTCCACTATGATGGCTCTTCTTGGACGGACGGCGGATGCGGGGTGTATGGGTCTTACGACGTCGCCGGCAGCGGTTCTGAAAATGTTTACGCGGTCGGCGCGACCATCGACTTCTCGCGTTGCACGCGAGGCGGTGGATGCCCCAGGCCCGCCGTCGTTTCCCGTTACGATGGGAACGCCTGGAGCACAGTGCTGACCCTCCAGCGACATGCGTTCGCGGCGGTTTGGGTGGGAGATGGCGGTGAGGCGGTCGTCACGGGAGGCGACGGCCTGATCCTGCACTTTGACGGATCACGCTGGCGGCGGGAGCCGAGTGGGACGACTGGTCGGATTGTCGCCGTCACGGGCGCCGTGGGCACGAGTCTCTGGGCGATCACCTCCGACGGATTCGTACTGCACGGAACGCGAGCGCTGCCGTAAGGCTCCGCGCTAATTCTGCGCCGTCAGCACCACGACAATCGTGACCAGACTCGCCAGCACCTGCGCGATTCCCCCCACCAGCGCGACCGTGTTCGCCGGGTTGCCCGGCTCTTCGACCGGCACGAACACCTCCGACCCCGGACCGGGGCGCGGATTGCTCGAGGAGAATAGACTCCGGCGCCGCGTGCGGATCTCGCCGTTGGCGTAGCGCACGCTTACGCGGCCCTTGTCGGCGTTGAACGCGAACCCGCCCGCGGCGCTCAGGTAATAGTCGAGGTTCGCGCCTTCCCGCCACAGCACGCTCCTCGGTGAGTTCACCGCGCCGATGATCCTCACGCTCGCCTGATACTCGGGGATGTCGATCGAGTCGCCGGGCTGGAGGATGACGTTATCGCGCGAGCCGCGCTCGCGCAGCGCTCGCTTCAGGTCGATGTTGATCCGGCCCGCCAGATTCTCGGGTCGCACGAAACGGATGCCTTCCGAATACGCCTGCTGCGTCAGCCCGCCCGCGCGCTCGATCACGTCCGCCAGGCGCTCGTCCTTGGTGCGCAGCGAGTAGGTGCCGGGATAGCGCACCTCCCCCGTGAGCACCACCGTGCGCTGGAAATCGAAATCGGGCTGCCCGAGGATCAGCACATTGTCGTAGGGTTGCAGCAGCACCTCCGGCGCGCCGCTCGCGGGGAAGGGCAGCCCCGGCGGGCCCACGTACCGGCCCGCCGAATCGCGCTCGAACAGATACGTCGAATCGAGCGGCACCCGCAGCGTCACCGCCAGTTCGCCGCCCGAGCGATCCGTCGGCAGCCGGGCGATCTCCGCCTCGCGCAGCGACGCGCCCACCGTGGGGCCGCGGGCGAGGGCCACCAGATCGCGCAGCCGCATCCCTTCGCGCCACGGATACATGCCGGGCTTGTGCACCATCCCGGCGATCGACACGTACAGCGACTTTTCGAGCGGCGGCAGCGAGTCCACGACCACCGAGTCGCCGTCCAGCAGCGCCACGGTCGGGATCGTGAGCCCGGCCAGCGGGCCCGCCGGGCTCGCGTGAGTCCCCGAGCTTGCCGTACCCATCGTCGCTCCGCCAGCCGCCCCCACCGCCCGCTCCTCCCGTGCCACGCCGAGCTGCACGTCCACCACGGCGCGGGCAAACGGCCCGGGGCCGCGCTCCGTGGGCGGCAGAATGCGGTGGATCGCGATCCGCCGCAGCGACGCGTCGGGGCGGAAGCCCCCCGCCACCTCGATCAGGTCACCCAGCGTCTCGCCGGGCTTCAGCTCGTAGATCGCCGGCCGCACCACCGCACCCGTCAACCACACCCGCGAATCGAAAATCGGTACGAACACGACGTCGCCCGTCTCCAGCCGGATGTCGTTGCGGGTATGGCCGCGCAGCAGGTAATCGTACAGATCGACCGACGCCACCGTCTTGCTGGCCCGCTGCACCTCGATGCGCCGCAGGTTGGCGCGCTCCGTCACGCCGCCCGCGGCGTACAGCGCCGTGAGTACGGTGCCCAGCGAGCTGATCTGATAGGCGCCGGGTTGCGACACCTCGCCCACCACGTAGACCTGATTGGCCCGCACGTTCGCGACCGAGAGATCGAATCGCGTGGTCGCGTTGGCGCCGCGCCGCACGCCGGAATACACCCGCCCCAGCCGCGTGTACAGCACGCTGCGCAGCTGCTCGAGCGTGAGATTGGAGACGAAGACCTGGCCCACCTGCGGAATCAGAACGAATCCTTCCCGCGTCACCGGGAGCGTGTACGTGAGCTCGACATCGCCGGTGAGGATCAGCACGAGCTGGTCGCCCGCGCCGAGCCGGTAGTCGGGCGGGACGGGCCCGGACAGCAGCGGGAGGAATTGCGTGGACGTGCGCTGAAAGACGTCCACGCCGAAGATGTTGCTGGGCGGCGCGAGGGTATCACCGCGGCGCCGAATGAAGCCGGTGTCGAGCGGCAGCGTGGAGCCTTCAGGCTGGAACGGCGCGAGGCCGAGCGCCTGGATCGCCGCCAGCTCGGCGGCGCCGGGTTGCAGCGGCGTCGGGCCGGCCGCGCCGCCGAGATACGCATCGAGCAGGTTCTCGGGGTAGCCGCTCGCGCGCAGCCGCGCGCGGATCTGCTCGGGCGTCAGCCCCGAATCGCGCAGCCGCTGGCGGATCAACTCGGGATTCTGCAGCAGCATCTGCTGCATTTGACCCTGCGATACGGGCGGCACGGCCTGCGCGGCCGCCAGGGTGCTGGTAGAGAGCGAAGCACCGAGCGCGCAGAGGCTCAGCGTGGCTGCCAGAACGGGCTTTTTACGCAAACGTCTTTCCCAAGGGCTCGGGGGGAATCACTAAGATGCCGGGCAAGTATCAGCGAGTCAAGGCGATAACTGTCAGCGACCGGCGACAACGACGATCGCCACCGTGCTGGCGAGGATCTGCGCGATCGCCCCAAACAAGGCCACGTAGTTCGTCGTCTCTTCATCCGGGTCCTTGGCGGGAACGACCACCTCCGACCCCGGCCCCGGCGTGGGGGAGGAGGAGAAGAACAGGAAGCGCGACTTCGTGCGCACCTCACCGTTGGCGAAGCGGACGCTCACATGGCCTTTGTCGGCGAGACGCGTAAAGCCACCGGCTGCCGACAGATAGTAATCGAGCCCGGCGCCCTGCCGATACAGCACGCTCCCCGGTGAGTTCACGGCTCCCACCACCCGCACGCTGGGCTGGTACTCGGGGATCGCGACCACGTCGCCGGGCTGGAGAATGATGTTGTCCCGGGAGGATGGGTCACGCAGCGCCCGGGGCAAATTGATGTTGATGCGGCCCACGTGCGCCGCCGCGCGCACGAAGCGGATTCCCTCGGGATAGGCCTGGGGGGTCAACCCGCCGGCGCGCTCAATCAGATCAACCAGCCGCTCCTCCTTGTGGCGCAACGCATAGCTGCCGGGAAACCGCACCTGTCCTGCGATCGTGACCGTGCGCTGCAGCTCGAAATCGGGTTGCCGCAGGATCAGCACATTGTCGAACGGCTCGAGCGTGACGTCCGCGGCGGTGCCCGTCACCGGGAAGCTCACTCCCGGAGGGCCGAGGTACTGTCCCGACGAGTCGCGCTCGACCAGATAGGTCGAATCGAGCGCCACGCGCAGCGTGGCGGCGAGCCGCCCGCTGGAGCGGTCCGCGGGCAGCCGCGCGATCTCCGCCTCGCGCAGATCGGCGCCCACGCGCGGGCCGCGGGCGAGGAGCATCAGGTCCCGCAGCGTCATCCCGGGATACCATGGGTAAGTGCCCGGTTGCTGGACCATCCCGGTGATCGCGACGGTGTACTGATCGGCGGCTTCCTCCAGCGCGTCGACCACGACCACGTCACCGGGCTCGAGCAGGAACGGCGGCACCTCGTCCACGATTGGCGGAGCCGTGCCCACCGCCGCCACGAGTTCCGTCGTGGGGCCGGGCGTGAGCGGGACGTCAATCGCGATTCGCGCCGTGCTCTGGGTGGGCCGCTCGCCCGGCGGAAGGATGCGCAGCACCTTCACGCGTTCCCGCGCGGCGTCGGGACGGAAGCCGCCGCTCGCCTCCAGCACGTCGGCCAGCGTCTCCCCGGGCCCGAGCTCGTACACCGCCGGCCGCATCACCGCGCCGCGCACGCGCACGCGCGGACCGTGGAGCGGCACGAAGATCACGTCGCCCGTTTCGAGGCGAATGTCGGCGCGCGTGTCTCCGTGGAGCAGATAGGCATACAAGTCGAGCGTGGCCGCCGTTTTCCCGAGCCGCTGTACTTCGATGCTCCGCAGATTCGCTCGCTCCGTCACGCCGCCCGCGGCATATAGCGCCGTGAGCACCGTACCGAGTGAGCTGATCCGATAGGCGCTGGGCTGCGCCACCTCCCCGACCACGTACACCTGATTCGCCCGGACACTCGCCACACTGACGTCGAACCGGGTCGACGCATTGGCCCCGCGACGCACGCCCGAGTAGACGCGGCCGAGCCGGGTATAGAGCACGTCGCGCAACTGATCCAATGTCAGGTTCGCCACGTGGACCTGTCCGACCTGCGGGATCAGAATGAACCCCTCGCGGGTGACCTGCAGGGAATAGCTCAGCTCGACGTCCCCGGTGAGGATCAGCACCAGGTGGTCACCCGCGCCCAGACGGTAATCGGCAGGAACGGGCCCGCCGAGCAGCGGCAGGAACTGTGTGGTCGTGCGCCGGAACACATCCACGCCAAAGACGTCACTCGGCGGGCCGACAACGACTCGCACTACGCCCGTATCAGGACTGACCAGCTCCCTGGTGATCGGGGGCAAGCCGAGTGCCTGCATCGCGGCCAATTCCTGCGTTCCCGGCGGGGGAGGTGCCGCCTCGCCGAGAAACGGATCGAGCAGGGTCGCCGGATAGCCGCTCGCGACGAGCCGCGATCGAATCTGCTGCGGGCTGAGGCCCGATTCGTGGATCCGGGCGCGGACCACGTCGCCAAGGCCGGGTTGCTGCGCCACGGCCTGTACCTGCTGGGGGGTGGGGACTTGTGGCGCCGCGAGGAGTGCGGCGAACAACAAGAACTTCATCCGCGCCTTCTGCTAGGGCCGAAAAACAAGGGCGGTTAATGACCTGTCGGCTATAATGACCCGTCGTGCGAGGTGTTGCAAGACTGCGACAGTGTGATTGACGCCGATAGCTAATAAGCTATCATAGGGATCATGGCTGCCGCCAAAGTCACCGCCCGCTTGCTCCGCGAGGCGCGCCAGCGCGCCGGCCTCTCGCAGCGCGCCCTCGCCCGTCGCGCCCGCACGACCCAGTCGGTCGTCGCGCGCATCGAGAGCGGCCAGACCAGCCCCACGTGGGAAACGCTCGAGCGCCTGCTCAGGGCGGCCGATGCCGAGCTGAACGTACAGCTCGAACCGGCGGTGGTCGTCGGATCGCACATGCTGGGAGAGGTCCCGGCGATCTCGCGCATGACCCCTGAGGACCGGCTCATCGAAGTGAGGAACGTCACCCGCTTCCTCCGGAGCGCGCGCCGTGTGTCGGAGCGCGGCGTTCCAGAGGAAGAGGATCGCCGCGTCGCGCCGCTCGAGCCGGAGCTCTTGTTCACGACGCTGGCGCGTCATCAGGTGCAGTTCGTGCTGATCGGCGCACTCGCGGCCAGAATGCACGGATTCCCGCGGCTTACCGAGGATGCCGACATCACGCCGGCGCGTGACGCCGCCAACCTCCAGCGCCTCGCTGCCGCGCTGCGCGAGCTGGACGCGCGCATCTACACCGAGCAGATCCCGGACGGCTTGCCGTTCGATTGCAGCCGGCAGATGCTCGGGCGGGCGGACATCTGGAATCTGATCACGCAAGCGGGCCGGCTCGACCTCGCGTTCCAACCGTCAGGCACGGCAGGCTTCGACGATCTCGCGCAGCACGCCGTGCGCTTCGAGGTCTACGGCACCGAGCTGCTCGCGGCGCGGCTCGAGGACATCATCCGCTCGAAACAGGCCGCCGGCCGGCCGCAGGATCGGCAGGACGTGGCAGTGATGCGAGAGATGCTAAAGGCGCGTAAAGGCGGGTAAAGGCGCAACAAAGGCGCGGTCGCAGACGGCGCTCAGCGAGCATCGGAGGCGACCGCGCAGTTTCGCGCAGTTACGCGCCTTTAGTTCCTAGAGTATCGCCCGATACACGTCCGCCGTTTGGGCGGCCGTGCGCTGCCACGTGAACGTCCGGGCCCGCGCCCAGCCCTTCTGCACCAGCTCCTCCCGCTCCCGCGCGTCCTCGGACAGCCGCTCCAGCGCGGCGACGTAGGCGGCGGGATCGCGGCTCTCCACGACCAGCGCGGCGTCGCCCCC
>JBOHSP010000093.1:0-9925 GCA_050733275.1 Gemmatimonadales bacterium | reverse complement strand
GCGCGGCGTCGTGGCCGCGCTCACCGCCGGCGCACTGTGGGGCACGATGTACATCCCCTACCGCAAAGCGTACCTCACGGGCATGCACCCGCTGTCGTTCGTGGCGTTCTTCACGATCGGCGAGCTGATCATGATGACGGCGCTCGCACTGGCATACTCCGGCGGGCCGGCTCCGCTGTGGCGCGAGCTCGCGCAGAGCCGCGAGATTCTGTTCTGGCTCCTGCTCGCTGGGTTCGTCTGGGTGGTAGGCGACCTGTTCCAGCAGTACGCGGCGAAATACGTCGGCATCAGCCGCGGCATCCCGCTGTCAAACACGAACCAGCTCTGGGGCCTGCTGTGGGGGATTCTGGTGTTCGGCGAGCTGGCCGGTGGCGGCCCCGGGCTCTACTGGCGCGTGATCGGCGGCTCCGTGCTGATGGCTGCCGGCGCCGGCGCGATCGCGCTCGCCTCCGCGTCCGGCCGCGAGCACCGCCGCTGGCAGGAAGCGGCCGCACGGGAAAGTGCGCGCTACGGTGTGGACCCGGCCTACGTGGCGGCCCGCATGGCGGGTGAAGACGCGGGTGCTGCCTTCGGCCGGCGCAACGCACTCGACTGGCTGTTGGTGGTCGGGGCGACGGCGGTGTTCGTCGGGTGCGCGCTGATGGCCCGCGTGCCCGCCCTCGATCTCGCATGGGGCTGGACGGCGGCACTCAGTCTTGCCCTGCTCGGGTTCCTGACCGCGGGCGGCGTGGCGCTGTGGCGGGCGACTCGGCTGGGGTGAGGGCTTTACTAAGGAAAGGAGGGGACGATCGTGATGCTCGTGTTGCGCTTCTCCCACATCTTCTTCGGAGCGCTGTGGGTCGGGATGATCTTCTTCACGGTGTTCTTCCTGATGCCCGCGGTGATGGAGTCGGGTCCCGAAGGCGGCAAGCTGATGGCCGCGCTGCAGCGGCGGCGCATCATGGTGATCACGCCGATCTTCGCGCTGATCACACTGGTGTCGGGCGTGCTGTTATTCGACCGGATCGCCGGCGGCCAGCATGCCGCGCTGATGGCGACGCCGATGGGGATGGCGCTCGCGTTCGGCGCCCTGTCGTCGATCATCGCCTTCCTGTTGGGCATTATCGTAATGCGGCCGGCGATGACGAAGGTGGCGACGCTGTCGCAGGAAGATCCCGTGAAG
The DNA here is from genome assembly GCA_050733275.1 of Gemmatimonadales bacterium. GTDB lineage: Bacteria > Gemmatimonadota > Gemmatimonadetes > Gemmatimonadales > GWC2-71-9 > 20CM-2-65-7. The sequence goes on along the minus strand of JBOHSP010000093.1, from coordinate 8,763 downwards.
CACCAGGCAGAGATTCGGCGCCTGCGAGCGCGCGGCAACGTGCTCTCGCGCGTCGTGGCGATCATGCTGCTGTTCACGCTCGCGGCGATGGCGGTGGCACGCTACCTCTGAGGGCGCCTCCTGCCATCACGCGCCTCGCCGCTGCTCGTCCAGCGCCTGCCGGCCCTCGACATAGAGCCGGCGCCAGCGCTCCCGGTCCCCCAGATGCCAGTCGCCCGCGCTTGCCTCTTCGAAGAAGTCGCCCCGGTAGAGCGCCAGGGCGCGCGACAGCGGCCCCGCGTCCCCGGTCTCGGCGAGCGCCGCCCGGGCCGCCTTTACCTCGTGCTCGAACCGGGTGCCGTCGAACTCCACGGCGAGGCGGGGGTTGATTCGGTAGCGCTCCTCCTCATACACGATCCAGTCCGGCCGGCCCAGGATCCTGCGCAAATGCTGCAGGGCGACGTGGAAATTGTTCTTGAGGTGGGCGGGCGAGGTATCGCGCCAGAACGCGCGACCGACCTGCTCGCGTGTGCTGCCCGCCGGATGACACAGGAAATAGAGCAGCAGCTCGCGCGCCTGGCTCGAGCTCCAGGCCGTGGCGGGGAGAGGCCGGCCGTCCACGGATATCTCGAGCGGGCCGAGGGCTTGGGCCCGGAGCACGGGCGCACCGGCCGGGCGCGCGGCGGGCGCCGGCTCTCCCACCATCGTTGCGGCGAGCTCCAGGGCCTGGCTCAAGCTTAGGGCTCGCCCCCCCTGAAACGCCGCCTCGAACGCCGGCGCGCCGAGCGTGGCGCGGACCGACCCGGCCAGGCGGTCCATCGCCTCGCGGTCGAGCGGCAGGGGGGCCGCTCCGGCTTCCTCGCGCAAGTTGGCCACGGCACCGAGTAACCGCGCGGCCCCCTCGTGATGACTTCGATCCGTCTCGATCCGCGCGAGGTCTTCCAGCAGGATGATACTGGACCAGTGGTTTTTCATCCGTCGCAGGGGCGGGAGCGCCATGGCGAACCAGCGCAGCGCCCCCTCGCTGTCCCCTTCGGCGAGGGCCAGCCGGCCACGCATCGTGGCGAGATGCGCGATCGGCTGGTCGTAGCCGTCCTCGAGACCGACCCTGACGCCCTCGTCGAATGCCGCCCGCGCGGCCGCTCCGTCGCCGCAGGCCTGCGCCACGCGGCCCTGCCAGTACAGCGCGTACGTGATCCAGTACCGCGGGTGCACGGCCCGCGAGAGCTCGAGGGCCTCCGCCAGGATGCGGGCGGCGGGCTCCAGCTCACCCGCGAGGAGCCGGGCCTGCCCGAGGCCAACGAGCGCGCACACGAGGTCCACGGACGCAGGGGCTGTCTCCCGCAGGATTTCCACGCTCTCCTCGGCGAGCGGCCGCACGGCCTCCCGCTCGCCCTGGAGGGCCAGAAACGTTGCGAGCGAGGAGAGCGCACGCCCTCGGGTCCGGGTGCGCGCGCCTCCCGCCCCCGCCCGCTCGAGCGCCGCTTCGAGGCGTCTGCGGGCTTCGCGGTAGTGCCCCAACCCGAACCAGAACCAATGCAGCGCGGCGGCGAGCCGCAGCGCGTCTTCGACACCCGCGGGATCCTGCTCGAACCAGTCGGCCGCGGCCCGCAGATTCCCGAGGTCGAGGGCGAGCCGCTCCTGCCACCCCTCGGACTGGCTGGAGAGGAACGGCTCCGCGGTTCCCGCGCGCGCGAGAAAGAACCGCGCGTGGCGGCGCGCGATCTCCGGGAGCTCGACGGCTTCTTCCAGACGCTCGCGCGCAAACTGCCGGATCGTCTCGAGCATGCGATAGCGCGATTCGAGGGCCTCGGTCTCGAGCACGACCAGGGACTTGTCCACGAGGCCGCTCACGAGGTCCAGCACGTCGTCTCCGGCCGCGACGGCCTCCGCCGCATCGATGGTGAAGCCGCCGGCGAACACCGCCAGCCGCCGGAACAGTATCCGCTCCGGCTCCGTGAGTAACTCGTGGCTCCACTGGATCGCGCCGCGCAGCGTGCGCTGGCGTGGCAGGGCCGTCCTGCTGCCCGAGGTGAGCAGCGCGAACACGTCGTCCAGCCGGGCGGCGATCTGTTGGGGATCGAGGACGCGCGCCCGCGCGGCGGCCAGCTCGATGGCGAGGGGGAGCCCGTCGAGCCGCCGGCAGATCTGCGCGATCGCCGCCACGTTGTCGTCGACGAGCTCGAGCGACGGCCGCACGGCCCGCCCACGCTCGACGAACAGCCGGACGGCCTCGCTCGCGGCCGCGGCGGCGCGCGTGGCGGACTGGTCCTCGGGGAGCGTGAGCGCCGGCACCAGCCAGGGGCGCTCACCGCCGATGCCGAGCGCCTCGCGGCTCGTCGCCAGGATGCGGAGCCGCGGGCAACCGCGGAGCAATGCCTCCGCCAACCGGGCGCACGCGTCAACGAGATGCTCGCAGTTGTCGAGCACGAGCAGCGCTGCACGACCGCTCAGCGCCTCGAGGAGAGCGTCCTCCGCCGATTGAATGCCGTCGCGGCGCACGCCCAACGCGTCGGCCACGTGATGCGCGACCAGGTCTGGATTGGACAGCGGGGCGAGCTCGACCCAGGCCACGCCGTCCGGGTACCGCGCCGCCACGCGGCTCGCGACCTCGAGGGCGAGGCGGGTCTTGCCGCTGCCGCCCGCTCCGGTGAGGGTCACGAGTCGCGCGTCTTCGAGCAGCGCCTGCACGGCAGCCGTCTCGCGCTCGCGGCCGATGAACGAGGTGAGTTGGGCGGGCGGCGGCGCACCGGTCGGCGCCGCGACAGGGACAGGCGCCGCGAGGGCTTCCACGAACGCCGCCATGTCGCTGAACCGGTCGGTGGACGTCTTGGCCAGGCCCCGGCCCACGGCGGCAGCCACGGACGTCGGGACGTCCGGCTGGAGATCCGTAATCGGCGGCGGCGTGGCCGTGAGATGCTGGAGCAGCACGCCTGCGACCGTGGCGCTCGTAAACGGCGGTCGCCCCGCGAGCATTTCGAAGAGCACGCACGCGAGGGCGTATTGATCACACCGCCCGTCCAGCTCCCGCTCTCCCGCCGCTTGCTCGGGGCTCATATACTCGGGCGTCCCGATGGGCACGCCGGGTTGCGTGAGCGTCGCGCCCCGGGTTCCCTCGGCGGCGGTGATCGCCCGCGCGATCCCGAAGTCGGCCACGACGGCGTGGCCCGCCTGGAGCAGGATGTTCTCCGGTTTGATGTCCCGATGGATCAGCCCGCGCGCGTGCGCGTAGCCCAGGGCGTCCGCCACTTCTCGCGTGATCCGCAGCGCTTCCTCGATCGGCAGCCGCCCCTCGCGCGCCAGCCGAGTGCGCAACGAATGCCCCTCGACGTACGGCGTCACATAGTAGAGAACGCCCGCGGCTCCCCCGGAGTCGTGCACGGCGAGGATGTGGGGGTGATTGAGGGCGGCCGCGATCTCGATCTCGCGCCGGAAGCGCTCGACGCCGAGCGCGATCCCGAGCTCGGGTCGGAGCACCTTGACGGCGACTTTGCGGCGGTGCTTCAGGTCCAGAGCGAGATGCACCGTGGCCATCCCCCCCTGACCCAGCAGCCGCTCCAGGCGGTAGCGGTCGGCCAGCGCCTCGGCGAGCTCCTCGTCGGGTCGGATCATCGCAGATCGCATCGAATCTAACGCCGGGCGGCGCCTGTGCCCCGTGTTGCGAGGATCGCGCATGAGACGGAGAATTACGCCGTCATGCCGGTCATCGCCCTCGACCTCGGAGCCACGAAGCTCGCCGCCGCGCGCTTCACGCGAGACGGCCATCCCGCCGAGCGCCACGAGCTGCTCCTCCAGGGCCGCCGGGGGCCCGCGGTCGGCCAGCTCATCATCGACACCGTTCGATCCCAACTCGCAACGGACGTGACCGCCGTCGGCATCTGCGTGCCGGGCATCTATCGCGCCGCCGCCGGTTCGGTGTGGGCTCCCAACATTCCCGGGTGGGACGATTATCCGCTGCTCGCGGAAGTCCGTACTGCCGTGCCGAAGGGCGTGGCCGTGGCGATCGACAGCGACCGCGCCTGCTCCATCCTCGGGGAAACGTGGCGCGGCGCGGCCCAGGGCGCCCGCGATGCGATCTTCGTCGCCATCGGAACGGGGATCGGCGCAGGCGTCCTGGTGGACGGCCGGGTGCTCCGCGGCCACGGCGACATCGCGGGCGCGGTCGGCTGGTTCGCGCTCGACCGGCCGTACCGCGCCGACTACGCCGGCATGGGATGCTTCGAGTATCACGCCTCGGGCGCGGGCATCGCGCAGCGCGGCCGGCGCAGCACGCGCGACGTGTTCCAGGCGTACGACGCCGGCGACGCCGCCGCCCGGCGCGTGCTCGACGAGGCCGTCGAGTTCTGGGCCATGGCGCTCGCGAATCTGGTCAGTGTGTTCAACCCCGAGCGGGTGATCTTCGGCGGCGGTTTGTTCGGACCCGCCACGCGGTTTCTCGATCGGATCTGCGCCCAGGCGGCTCGCTGGGCCCAGCCCATCGCCATCGGTCAGGTGACGGTGACCGCGAGCGCGCTGGGCGCCGATGCCGCGCTCTACGGCGCCGCGCGTCTCGCCCTCGAATCCACATGACGACGACCGTGTACCGCCACCGCTTGGTGTTCGCCGCCGCCGCGAGCGGGCTGCTGGTCTTCGGCGTCGTCCTGTCCGCCCTCGGGCCCATTCTGCCCGCCGTCATCGCGCGCTTCGGCCTCGACCGGACGAGCGCGGGAGCGCTGTTCTCGCTGCTCACGTTCGGTGTCCTGCTCGGCTCCCTAGTGTTCGGCCCCGCGGTGGACCGCTACGGCTACAAGCTCCCGCTCGCGCTCGCGACGGCACTGATGGGCCTGGGCCTCGAGGCGATCGCCCTCGCCGATGAGCTGGCGCTGTTCCGCGCGGGGGTGTTCGCCATCGGGTTGGGCGGCGGCGTCGTCAACGGCGGGACGAACGCGCTGGTGGCGGACATCCACACAGGACGGCGCGGTGCGGGACTCAGTCTCCTCGGCATCTTCTTCGGCATCGGTGCCTGCGGCGTGCCGTTCGCGCTGGCCGTGCTCCAGGACGCCACCGCCTACGTCGCCACGCTTGCCGTGATCGGGGCCCTCGTGGCGCTGCCGCTCGTCCTCATGGCGGCGATCAGGTTTCCAGAGCCCAAGCAGCCTCACGGCATCCCGATACGAACCGCTCTGGGACTGCTCAAGGACCCCGTGCTGTGGCTGTTCGGGCTGGTGCTGTTTTTCGAGAGCGGCATGGAGATCACGGTGGGCGGCTGGACCGCCGCATACGTCGGCGAGGAGCTGCGGCTGAGCGCCGGTACCGCGGCGTTTTTCGTTTCCCTCTACTGGCTGGCGATGACGGTCGCCCGGCTCGGCCTGAGCGTCCTCCTCGAGCGTCGCGCTCCGGCCAGAGTGCTGCTCACCTCGATGGCCGTCGCGTTCGCGGGCGCGGTCGCGCTGCTTGCGGCGCGAGCCCCCGCAGTCGCCGCGCTCGGGGTCGTGCTCGCCGGGGCGGGCTTTGCCGGTGTCTTCCCGATCATCCTGGGCTACGTGGGCGAGCGCTATCCGGCGCTCTCCGGGACTGCGTTCAGCCTCGTGCTCGTGCTCGCGCTCTGCGGCGGGATGACCATGCCGTACGTGACCGGCGCGCTGGCCGATGTGCACGGGCTCCGCGCGTCGTTGCTCGTCGTGCCGGTCGGAATTGCAATGGTGGTGGCGCTGTTCGGGCTCGTGCAGCGGTGGGCAAGGGCGGCGGAGGGCGCCGCCCTTTACCGCAGGAGGTAGAACCCAAAAATGCTCGCCAAAGCCTGGCTGACGGAGGCACGCCGCGTGATGGACCGGATCGAGACCACGCAGCTCGACAAGATTCGCGCGGCGGCGTCGCTGATGGCGGACGCGATCGCCGTGGAGCGCTGGGTGCATACGTTCGGCTGCGGCCACGCCACGCTGCCGGTCGAGGAGATGTACCCCCGCATCGGCGGGTTTGTGGGGTTCCATCCCATGATCGAGCTACCGCTCACCTTCTTCACGCGGATCACCGGGGAGATGGGCATCCACCAGTTCCTCTTCCTCGAGCGGGCGGAAGGGTACGGCGCCGAGATCATGCGGAGCTACGCGTTCGACCCGCGGGACGTGATGTGGATCTTCTCCCACTCGGGGATCAACAACGTCAACATCGACGTGGCGCTGCGGGCGAAAGAGATCGGCATGAAGCTCGTGGTGACCGGGGCCGTCGACGCGTTTCGCGACACACCGTCCCGGCACTCATCGGGGTGCGGGCTGTTCGAGCTGGCGGATGTGGTGATCGACAGCTGCGCCCCGATGGCCGATGCCGTGGTGCCGCTCGAGCGCCACGAGGACCACGTCGGGCCGGTGTCCACGATCGCGTTCGTCTCGGTCGTGTGGCTCGTCATTACATCGGTGGCGGAGCAGCTGGTGGAGCGCGGCGTCCGGCTGTGTATCCACCCCTCGCACAACCGGCCCGGCGACACCACGGCGCGGGAGCGCCTGGACGCGGCGCTCAGCGAGTATAAGCGGCGCGCCGCGAGGCTATGACCCGCCTGAGAGGGCGGGCTCGGCCACCAACCTCCACCACCCTCCACCACCCTCCACCACCCTCCACCGCTCTACCGCACAAACCCGCGCGCCGTGAGCCGGTGCTCGTTCACCTGCACGTTATCGACGAGGATCGTCTGCTCGCCGTCGGCGAAGAGCCAGGACCCATCGACTACGAGCTGAATCCCGAGGACCTGCGCGTCTCGCGCTACGGCGAGCGCGTCCTGATAGGTGCCGAACCCGCTGCCACCCACCTGACTCGCGTCGTAGCGGCCATGCTCGGTGTTCCCGATCAAGTTCCCAGTGTTCTGCCAGCCGGCGATGCAGCCCGTAAAGTTGGGCGAAGGGCCGAAGGCGACGAAGATGTTGCCGTCGCGGTCGCCATCGCCGTCCGTGTCCAAGCCGACCTGGAAGCGCGGCGAGCCGCCGCCGCAGTCGTCGTCCCCGACGTTGAAGTCGGCGCTCAGCGTCGTCACCTGCGCGAACGTCAGGGGCGTGGGTGGGCTGAACGCGATGCCTCCAAACCCGGCTCCGCTCGCCGCCGACCGCAGCTGCACCGCCCACGGATCGGGCGCCGCATCTTGACGGCTCGCGGTCGCGTCGCCGAACGCCGACCACACACTGGAGCCTGCCGGCGCACTGGCGATGGCGACACCGAACTCGGCGCGCGGCTCGAGGGGAAGTCCGCGGTCCTCGCCGCACGCGAGCAATGGAAGCAGCGCGAGGAATGACACGATTCTCATAGAAACTCCGTCGTAAAGGGGGTTCGTCTGACAGCTGGTCTATAGTGAAGCGGGGGTGTGACAAGCGGAAGCAGTGTCCGCTCGTGGGACGGCGAATCCCACAGCCGGTCAACCTGGTGATCGGTACACCTGCGCTCAGAGTCGAAACGGGGCGAGCCACAACGACTTAGCCCAGGCAGCAGGCTGGCATTGGGTCTGCTGATCAAATCGACTATGGACATCCCGCGGGCCAAGCGTCCAAAGCGGTTTCAGTATCTCAAAATCGGCCTAGCGGCGGGCGGCCTCGTGCTCGTCACCGTCGTGCTCGGCAGCCTGAAGCCGGCGGCGCCCACGGTGCAGCGCGCCACCGTGCTGATCGACTCCGTGCGGCGTGGTGAATTGGTGCGGGAGGTCCGAGGGCCCGGCTCACTCGTTCCCGAGCAGATCCGTTGGATCTCGGCGCTCACGCCCGCGCGCGTGGAGGGGATCCTCGCCCAGCCCGGCGATACGGTGGCGGCGTCGACCGTGCTGCTCGAGCTGTCGAATCCCGACGTGCAGATTCAGGCGCTCGAGGCGCAGCAGCAGCTCACGGCCGCCGAGGCAGGGCTCGTGAATCTGCGGACGACGCTCGAGAGCCAACGCCTCACGCAACAAGCGGTCGTCGCGCAGGCACGCACGGTCCATAACGAGGCGCGGCGCGCGGCGCTGGTCGCCGAGACGCTCGCGGTCAAGGGGCTGTCCTCGCCGTTCGAGCTGGGCCGCGCCCGCGACCAGGCGACCGAAGCCGCCACGCGGCTCGAGATCGAAGAGCAGCGCCTGAAGCTCCTCACCGCGTCGATGGAGCCGCAGCTCCACGTCCAGGAGGAGCAGGTGGGGCGCCTGCGCGCCATCAACGCGCACCGGCAGAACGAGGTCCGGGGACTGCAGGTGCGCGCGGGCGAGCCCGGCGTGCTCCAGGAGCTGCCGCTGCAGCTCGGCCAGTGGGTGACGCCCGGGATGGTGCTCGCGCGCGTCGTGCAGCCGAGCCGGCTCAAGGCGGTGCTGCGCATTCCCGAGACGCAGGCGATCGACGTGCGCATCGGCCAACCCGCCACGATCGACACCCGCAACGGGCTGATCCCCGGACGCGTCGTGCGGATCGATCCGGCGTCGCAGAGCGGCACGGTGGGCGTGGACGTGGCACTCGAGGGCGACCTGCCCCCGGGCGCGCGGCCCGAGCTGAGCGTGGACGGTACGATCGAGGTCGATCGTCTGCCTGACGTGCTGTTCGTGGGGCGGCCCGCCTTCGGGCAAGCGAACGGCATGATCTCGCTGTTCAAGCTCGTGGACGGCGGCGACGCGGCGGTGCGCGTCCCCGTCCGCGTCGGCAAGAGCTCGGTCAGCACGATCGAGATCGTGGAGGGACTCGCGGTCGGCGACCGCGTGATTCTGTCGGACATGTCACGATGGGACGAAGTGGATCGGGTGAGACTGAAAGACTAGGGGCTCGGGACTCGGGGCTCGGGACTCGGGACTGCGAGCCCCTAGCCCCGAGC
>JBOHSP010000092.1:0-3256 GCA_050733275.1 Gemmatimonadales bacterium | reverse complement strand
GCCTACGTGCGCCCCGGCCCGGAGCACGCCGTGCTCGCGCTGGGGCTGTTCGTGGTGGCCGACGTCGGGTTCGAGTTCGGCATGCTGTTCTACAACGCGCTGCTGCCTGGCGTCGCGCCGCCCGCGCAGCTCGGGCGCGTCTCGGGGTTCGGCTGGGCGCTCGGGTACGCGGGCGGCCTGGCCGCGTTGGTCCTCGCGCTCGTCGCCCTGGTGCAGCCCGCGGGGGGAACGCCGTGGTTCGGCATCTCGCGCGCCGACGATTTCCACGTCCGCGCGACCTGCCTGCTCGCCGCCGCGTGGCTCGCGGTCTTCGCGGTGCCGCTGTTCGTCACGCTGCGGGAGGAGCGCCGGCCGGAGGTCCGGTTCGACGTCCGGGGCGCGTTCCGGGAGCTCGCGGCCACGACACGCGCGGTGCGCCGCTATCGCGACGCGGCGCTGTTTCTGCTCGCGCGGCTGCTGTTCAACGACGGCCTCATCACCGTCTTCGCGTTCGGCGGGATCTACGCGGCGGGGACGTTTGGCATGAGCCTCGCCGAGGTGATCCGCTTCGGCATCGCGATCAACGTGGCGGCGGGGCTGGGCGCCCTGCTCTTCGGGTTCGTCGACGACCGCATCGGCGGCAAGCGCACCGTGCTGCTGAGCTGCGCGGCGCTCGGGGCGGCGACGGCGCTCGCCGCCTGGGCTCCGACGCGGACCTGGTTCTGGATCGCCGGCCTGCTCATCGGCGTCTTCGCCGGACCCAATCAGGCGGCGAGCCGGTCGCTGCTGGCGCGGTTCGCGCCGCGCGAGCGAGAGAACGAGTTCTTCGGGTTCTTCGCGCTGTCGGGACGGCTCACGGCCTTCGCGGGTCCCGCGCTGCTTGGCATCGCGACCCAGGTGTTCGGCACGCAGCGCGCCGGCGTCGCGACGGTGCTGCTGTTCTTCCTGGCCGGCGGGATCCTGCTGCTGCGCGTGGACGAGGCGCGGGGGCGCCTCGCCGCCCTCACACCAGCTTCGCGCTGAGCGTGATGTCCACGTTGCCCTGTAGCGCCTTGGAGACGGGACAGTTCGCCTTGGCCTGATCGGCGGCGCGCTGGAACGCGTCCTGATCGATGCCGGGCACCTTGCCGCGCACGTCGAGATCGATGCGCGTGATCTTGGGCGCTCCCTCGACCGTCTCGATGGTGCAGGCGGCCCGCGTCTCGACGCGCGCCACCGCGTGGCCCTCCTTCTCGAGACCGGCGGACAGCGCCATGCTGAAGCAGCCGGCATGCGCCGCCGCGATCAGCTCCTCCGGATTCGATCCCTTCGAGCCGCTGAAGCGCGTCCCGAAGCTGAAGGACCCGCTGAACGAGCTGCTCATGGCCTTGAAGGTGCCTTTGCCTTCCCTGAGCTTGCCTTCCCACGTGGCGGTGGCGTTGCTGGTCGACATGCTGACGCTCCTCTAGGTGATGGTTCAGGTGCCGGGGAATCTGGCGGGGGCGCGCCCGGGGCGCTACGCTTCATCTATGCCCGCCAAGAAGCGATCGGCCCAAGCCCCGCCCCCATCGTCCCACTCTCGCCCGGCGCGGCCGCCGGAGCGGCGGCAGCCGGAAACGCTGCGGCTGCGCAGCATCGCCCCGACGATCACCGCCACCGACCTCGCCCGCAGCATCGCGTTTTACCGCGACGTCCTGGGCTTCGTGGTGGGGGAAGAGATGCACAACGACGGCGTGCTCACGGGCGCCGAGCTGCGCGCCGGCGCGATCACGTTCTGGCTCAACCAGGACGACTTCGCCCGGGGGCGCGATCGCGAGAAAGGGGTCGGCCTGCGCGTCTGGTGCGCCACCGCCCAGGACATCGACCGGCTCGCCGCCGAGATCCAGGCGCGGGGCGGGATGCTCGAGCAGGAGCCGCATACGACCCCCTGGGGCGAGCGGGCCTTCCTGATCTCCGATCCCGACGGCTTCAAGTTGGCGTTCGTGCAGCAGCGGTGACGCCAGCGCCCGCCGCCGGGGATCGCCGATATCGAGATTGGTACCCGGGCTGAGAGCCCGGGCTCGGCGCTGGTGTGCGCCCTATAAGGGCGCCTCCATACCCTCCAGTCCCTGCCTTCGGCAGTGCGCTACCTGGGCTCGACCGGCAGCCCGGTCGCGACCCACGTATCCCAGCCGCCGGTGAGGGCGCGCGCTTTGGGCCAGCCCGCCTGCCGCAGCTCTTGCGCCACCCGGGCGCTTGTGGCTTCGCTGGTTCAGGTACAGTAGGCGACGAGCCAGTCGCCCCGCGGCAGCGCCAGCGCCGCTGCCCGGGCGGCCGCGGCATCGGGCGGGATCCGGATCGCGCCGCGCGCCTTGCGGTCGCTCTCGGTCCATGCGCTGTCCTTGCGGGCGTCGAGCAACACGACGGGCTCGCCGCGCGATTCCAGCGCCCGCAGCTCGGCGAGCGTGATCCGCTCGTCGCTGTGCGTGTCGACTGGCGATGCGGAGAGATCGGTCATTCCCGAGATACCACGACAACGGCTCCCGAGGTCCTCGTCCCGGGAGCCGCCCGAGATTAATGCCGCGCGAGGGCCAGCTTACCTCGTCGGCCGGTTCTCGTCGTCGATCATCTCATCCTTCGCCTGCGTGCCACCGCCGGGCCCGAAACCGGTCTTGCCTGGCCGCTCGGACGGCAGCGTGACGAGCGTCTCCCCGATGTTGTTGCTATAGTCGCTCTCGACGAACATGTGGCAGAAGCCCTGTGGATCCTGCGCGGGGCAGGGCTCACGCTTGTTCTTCGGCGTGAACGGCGGGTTCACGTGAATGCGCAGGATGTATTGCCCGGGCGGAATGTTCTCGGCATTGGGATCACCTTCCAGCACGAAGTATTGCCCGCCCAGCCACTTGAAGTACTCGTCGCCGTAGCCGACGCTGATACCCTGGTTACCCGAGCCGGGGAACGACGTACTGCCACAGCTGCGATACACCCACGTGCCCGGCGCCACTTCCTCGGCCCAGGGAGTAATGTCGATCATGCAGAAGCCGTTCTTGCGCGCGCGGTAGACCTTCCCTGTCTGGGCGTCGATCAGCTCGTACGTGGCGTAGTTACGGAAGTGAAAGTGACGATGGCACAACGATTCCTCGTACAACCCATCCGAGTCGCTTACGTCTCCATCACCGTTGGGGTCCATGTGCTTCCACGGGCTGCCGATGAAGACGTCGGCATCGCCGATGTTGGGCGTGTTCACCGTGAACCGGAGCACCCGGTAGACGCCGGGCGTCAGGTTCGATTCCTGCACGGTACAGAACGACTCCTTCAG
>JBOHSP010000091.1:0-2217 GCA_050733275.1 Gemmatimonadales bacterium | reverse complement strand
ACCGCCGCCGGCGGCTCGCGAACCTGGCCAAAGGCGAGGAGTCGGACGACCCGTGCGCGTTCTTCGTCGAGCGCGGTCGCGATACGCTGCTCGTCAGCGCCGACGGCCGGCCCGTGGCGCTGCGGCTGCGCTACGAGGGCGGCGGGACGGTGACGCTCGCCTCGGATATCGGCTGGTTCCGCAACCGGGTATGGCGCGACACCGACGCGCCTACCATCGTGCTGCCCTGGCTCACGCCCCCGGAGCGGCCGGACGGGGGTCGGGGGCGGGTGACCTGGTCGGAGTACCACCAGGGGTTCGGCCGTGGCGGCCGTTCGCTCGAGGCGGCCATCTGGGCGTGGCTGCGCGGTACGCCGATCGGCTGGGCGATCCTGCAGCTCGTCGCCGTGGCGCTGGTGTGGCTGGGGCTCAGTGCCGTGCGCTTCGGACCGCCGCAGTCCGTCATCGAGCGCCGCCGGCGTTCGCCGCTCGAGCACCTCGAGGCGCTGGCCGCGGGCCTGGAGAGCGCCGGCGGCACGGGCAGCAGCGACGCAGCCGTGACGCGCATCGCGGCCGGCCTGCGCCGCCGGCTCCGCCGGGCCGGAGGCGGCGGAGCGGGACGGGGCGCCGCGCCGCTGGACGGCGGCACGGTCGGTCCCTGGCTCGATAGCCTCGAACTCGTGGTGCGCGGCCCGCGCGGTCGGGACGCCGTGCGCCGTCTGCAACTGCTCGTGCGCGGGGCCGGCACCCGGCTGCCCGGGGCCGAGCGCGTACTCGCCACTGCTCAAGCCGTGGAGGACGTGTGGGAGGAACTTCGCCCGCGGACGACGCGCGACGCATTCTAGACGCGCTGCGCCGGGTCGTGCTCGGCCAGGAGGCCGCCACCCGGGAAGTTTTGGTGTGCCTGCTGGCGCGGGGCCACATCCTGCTCGAAGGCGTGCCGGGCACGGCCAAGACGCTGCTCGTGCGCACGCTCGCGCTCGCGTTGCACGTGCGCTTCATGCGCATTCAGTTCACGCCCGACCTGATGCCCGCCGACATCACCGGCATCACGATGCTGACGGGCACGCACGAGTTCACGTTCCGTCCGGGGCCGCTGTTCGCCGATCTCGTGCTCGCCGACGAGATCAATCGCGCGCCCGCCAAGACCCAGGCCGCGCTGCTCGAGGCGATGCAGGAACGCACCGTCACGGTGGACGGCAAGAGCCATCCGCTCTCGGCGACGTTCACGGTGTTCGCCACGCAGAACCCGATCGAGTTCGAGGGCACGTATCCGCTGCCCGAAGCGGAGCTGGACCGCTTCATGGCCAAGGTGCTGGTGGGCTATCCGTCGGCGCCCGTGGAGCAGGGCATCCTGACGCGGTACGCGGAAGGCTTCGAGGCGGACCGCCCCGACACCTACGGCGTCTCGCCGGTGCTCGACGCCCGGGCCCTCGAGGGCGTGCGCGCCGCGGTGGAGGCCGTGCGGGTGGAGCCGCGGATCAGCGAGTACATCACGGCGATCGTGCGGGCGACGCGGGAGGCGCCCTCCCTCACGCTGGGCGCGAGCCCGCGCGCCGGCGTCGCCCTGTTCAAGGCCGCGCGCGCCGCCGCGCTCCTCGAGGACCGGGATTTCGTGATTCCCGACGACGTCAAGCTGCTCGCGCCCACGGTGCTGCGGCACCGCGTGAGCGTCGCGCCCGAGCTCGAGCTCGAGGGCGTCACGCCCGACCAGGCCCTCAAAGCGATCCTCGACAAGACCGAAGCCCCCACCGCGTAGCATGCTCCTGCTGCTGCTCATCGGGTCCGTCCTCGCGGCGTTCATCGGGCTGTGGGCCCTGCTGGGCAGCAAGGCCGGATTGTTGTGGACGCCCGCGGCGCTGGCGGTCGGCGCCGCGCTCGCGCTGCTCGGCGCGGTCGGGGCCTGGATTCCCTGGGCGCTCGACGCCATGCTGCTCGCCGACGCGGTGCTGCTGCTGCTCGTGTGGATCGACGGATCGGTGGCGGCCCGCCCCGGCCGCGGCGTCACGGTGCGGCGCGATCCGCTCCCCGCGTTGTCCGTCGGGCACGTGGGCGAGGTCGCGTATCACTGGACCAACGCGACGCGGCGCCGCGCCCGGCTGATCGTGCGCGAGATTCGCCCCGACCTGCTCGGCGGCATTCAGGCGCCGCGCCGCCTGACACTCGCGCCCGACGGCGTGACCCGCGACCGCGTGCCGGTCGCCGCCGTGCGTCGCGGCCGCGTGCGCGGCGAGGACC
>JBOHSP010000090.1:0-2266 GCA_050733275.1 Gemmatimonadales bacterium | reverse complement strand
GCCGCCGTCCGCGTCCGGGCGAACCGGCGGCGCGTCCATCGCGTCGTGCTGGAACGGCTCACCGACATGCCCGCGCGGGGCTGGTGGAGCGGCGACCTGCACGTGCACATGAACTACGGAGGCGCCTACCGGAACACGCCCCGCCGGCTCGCATTTCAGGCCCGCGCCGAGGACGTGCACGTCGTCTGGAACCTGATCGTGAACAAGGAGCAGCGCATTCCCGGCATCGCCTCCTTCCGGGTCGGCCCCGATTCCGTCTCCAGCCAGCGCTGGCTGTTGCTCCACGGGCAGGAGTTTCACACCAGCGTGTGGGGGCACATGGGCCTGCTGGGCCTGGAGTCGCATTACCTCCTGCCGGACTACGCCGGTTACCCCAACACGCCGTTCGCCAGTCTCGCGCCGTCGAACGCCCGCGTCGCCGACCTGGCGCACGAGCAGGGCGCCCTGGTCGGCTACGTGCACCCCTTCGATACGCCGCCCGATCCCGCCGACACGACCACGCCCCTCAGCAGCGAGCTGCCGGTGGACGTCGCCCTCGGCAAGATCGACTACCTCGAGGTCATGGGGTACTCGGATCACCTCGCCACGTCCGAGATCTGGTACCGCCTGCTCAACTGCGGATTCCGGCTGCCGGCGGGGGCGGGGACCGACGCCTTCCCGAACTTCGCGAGCCTGCGCGGCCCGCCCGGGCTGGTGCGCGTGTTCGTACGCGCGGGGGCGACGCTCGATCACCAGCGCTGGCTGGAGGGACTCAAGGCCGGCCGCACGTTCGTGACCAACGGTCCGCTGCTCGAGTTTTCGCTGGCGGGCCGCGCCATCGGGGACGAGGTCCGCCTGCCCGCCGGCCGGCACCGGCTCACCGCGCGGGTGCGGCTGCGATCGAACGTGCCGGTCGATCATCTGGAGCTCATCGGCAACGGCCGGGTGGTCGCCACGATCCCGCTGCGCGACAGGGGGACGAGCAGCGCGACCGACAGCGTCTCGATCGAGGTGAGCGAGAGCGGGTGGTACGTGCTGCGGGCCTACGCCGATCGCGCGACGACTCCGGTGCTCGATGTGTATCCGTTTGCCTCGACCAGTCCGATCTACGTCGAGGTGGGCGGCGCGCCGGTGCGCTCGCGCTCGGATGCCGCCTACTTCATTCGGTGGATCGGGCGCGTGGAGGCCGTAGCGCGGGCGAGTCGCGCCTGGAACCGCCCCGAAGAGCTGGCCGATGTGCTGCGCGCTGTGGCGAAGGCCCGGAGCGTCTTCGAAGCGCGGGCGCGTCATTAAGCCCGACGGTCTCGGGTGTCGCGGACCTGCGACACTTTCCACCGTCGCGGCTACTTGAACGTGGTCAATCGACTAAGTGTACCATTCTGCCGTGACTGAACAGTTACGCATCGGTGATGTGGCCGCACGCAGTGGCGTGACGCGCGATACCATCCGATTCTACGAGCGCTCCGGATTACTGGACACACCGGCGCGAACATCCAACCGCCACCGCGTGTATGGCAGCGACGCGCTCGAGCGCGTCCGCTTTGTCCGGCAGCTGCAGAATTGCGGGCTCACCATCAACGACATCAAGGAGCTGTTCTTTTTGCGGGACCTCGACAGCCCCGTGGTGTCCAAGCGCGTGATGGAAGTCCTGCGGCGACGGTTGATCTTCCTCGAAGAGCGGATCGCGAATTACGAGCGCTGCCGCGCGCGGCTCATCGACGTCATGCGAGACGTCGCGGCGGCGCGATCCCGCGGCTACGCGGCCCTCGGCGAGCTGCCGCACGACCTCGCGTCGCCTCCGTATCAGTTCGGGCGGCGCAGCAGCAAGCCGTAACCGCGTTCATCCACCGATCGCGACGCCGGGAGCAGCGGCGGCGCGGGTCGTCGTGGCGATCAGCGCGTGGCGCTTCGTGCCGAGCTGCTGCGCCGCCGCGTCACGCTCCTTCTCATTCTTATAGGCGGCCGCCACCGCGCTGCCCGATCCACAGAGCCGCACCCAGACGGGTCCCGTGCCCGCCATCCGCTCGTAGATCTCGCGCAGCGCGGGGTGCCGGCCGAACACGGGCACTTCGAAGTCGTTGCCGCCGAGGCGGCCGATGCTGCCCCAGGTCGCGAACGCGTCGGGATCGAGCGTGACGGGACCGCGGGCCGGCGGCGCGGGGTGCATCTCGTCCCACCAGCGGTAGGCGTCCGGCGTCGCCACCTGGATGGGCGGCACGGCGAGGAGCACGGGGGCGGGTGGGGGCGGTGGCAGGCGAAACAGCCGCTCGCCCCGTCCCCAGGCGAG
>JBOHSP010000089.1:0-20228 GCA_050733275.1 Gemmatimonadales bacterium | reverse complement strand
CGATGGCGTCGAGGCGGCGATCCTCCTGCGCCAGCAGGACGTAGGGGCTGCTCCCGCCGAAGAACGCGTAATAGAGGAAGAGGGGGCGCTCGGTCGTGGCCCGGTGATCCCGATTGCGGCCCCAGCTCGTGGCCACGACGTCGAGGCGCCCGTCGCCATCCAGGTCCCCGGTCGCGATCCCGTTCCAGCGGCTGGGCCGGTCCGTGAGCCCGCGCAGCGCCGCGTTGCGGAACCGCCCCTGGTCGTTGCGGAACACGTGGATCGGTCCCCACTCGGTTGCGGCGAGGAGGTCCGGCCAACCATCGCCCGTGAGGTCGGAAAAGACCGCCGCCGACACCATGCCGAGCCGCTCGAGTTGCGGGGTATTCTCCGCGTCCAGCACGAATCGCCCGCGCCCCTCGTTGCGGAACAGCCGCGAGGTCCCCGAGAACGGGTAGCCCGCCGGGAGCACGCGGGCCCCCACGAACAGGTCGAGGTCGCCGTCGCCGTCGTAGTCCGCGGCGGCGATCGGTCCGGCGCTACCGCTGTCGCCGGGGATGAGCTCCGTCATCGCGCCGGTCGCCAGCGAGTAGGCGACGACGCTGGGGACGCGCAACGCGAACTCGATGGACGGCATCTCATAACTCGACACGCCGGCGAGCACGATCCGCGCGTCGCCCGCCTCCGGCCAGCCGAGCACGGTGGTGAGGTCAAGATGCGAAGGCGCCGCGAGCGGCGGCACGGGCCGCAGTCGCCGCCCGTCGTTGTGGAACCACGCGAGCGTCCCGGTCCGACCGGCGCCGACGACCAGGTCCTCGCGCCCGTCGCGATCGACGTCGTGCCAGGCGACCCCGGGGCCGAGTTGGCTGAGCGCGCCCGGCAGCAGCGGCTGGCGGACGAAGTCGTCGAAATACGGCTCGACGTGCGCGTGGCCGCCGAGCTGGGCGGTGATGTCGTCGAACAGAGTTCTCAGTTGTCGGTTGTCAGTCGTCAGTACTGATGACTGATGACTGATGACTGATAACCCCTGATCGATCTCATACAGCCTGCCCGGTCGCGCGCCCTCGATCACGCTCCGTCTGCCATCGCGCCAGTCGACCTCGATCGTCACCTGCGCCGCGGCGCCCGTCGCGAAGCTCTGGAGCGCGTCCGAGCTCGAGAGGTAGAGTCCGCCGGCGGTGACCTGGCGCTCCTGGAGCGGCAGACCGGCGGCGCGCACGCGGATCAGGCTGCCGATCCCCCCGGTGTTCGGGGGGGTGCCGCGCAACCGGACGGCGAGGCGCGGGGCGGGGGCGTCGTTCCGCAGCACCGCGGCGGGCGCCCCTAGCCGGTTGATCACGACATCGAGATCGCCGTCCTGGTCCAGATCGGCCACGGCCATCCCGTGTGACAGATCTTCGCCGAGATCGAAATGCCAGTCGCTGCCGGCGTCTTCGAATGTCAGGTCTCCGCGATTGCGGAAGGCGACATTGGGGAGCGGCAGGGGGGGATATTCGAACATCATCCGCCGCCAGTCGATCTCGCGCAGCCGCTGCCGCAGCCGGTTCTGCGCGTCGCCATCCATCAGGTCCCAGCGGTGGCCGGTGCCGATGAGCAGGTCCTCCCAGCCGTCGAGATTGACATCGAGAAACAGCGTCGACCACGACCACCCGGAAGCGCCCACGCCCGCGTAGCGCGCCACCTCGGCGAACGTGCCGTCGCCGCGATTGAGGTGCAGCGTGTTGCGCTGCATCTGGTGTCGCGCCGGCGCGAGCCCCGGCGCCTTGGACACGGGCGAGTGGGTGGGGACCTGCGTCTTGAGCCGGCGGGTGTCGAGGCTCAGCATGTCCACCTGGAAGAAGTCGGGGAGGCCATCGGCGTTCACGTCGGAGACATCCACCGCCATCGTCGAGTTGCTCGTGGACCGCATGGCGAACCAGGGCGCCAGGTGGAACGTGCCGCGGCCATCGTTGAGCCACAGACGGTCGGGATCTTCGAAGTCGTTGGCGACGTAGAGATCGGGTGCGCCGTCGCCGGTCAGGTCGACGAGCGTCGCGGCGAGCCCGAAGTCCTCTGGCTCCTTCGCGAGCGGGCGGCCGCGCTCGTCGAGGAATCGGCGATTGCCCGCAATCGGCTCGCGCACGAACCGGCCGCCCTCGTTGCGATAGAAAAAGTCGGGATCGGCGCGCTGCACCAGGCTGATCGCCCCCAGATCTTCCCGCTCCACGAGTTTGTACTCGGAGCGAAACCGCTCGCGCACCTCGAACTGCCGGGGCCCGAGCTGACGCACGACGTGATCGAATGCCCGCTCCTGGGGCGACATCCGGTCCAGCGTGGTGTACGCCTTGTAGTTGGCTACATAGAGATCGAGGTCGCCGTCGCCCTCCACGTCGGCCGCGGTGAGCGTCGTGCTCCCGGCGGTCGATTCGAGCCCCGCCTCTATCGTCTCCTCCCGGAATCGCCCCGCGCCGTCGTTCAGGAACAGCGCGTTGGGACCGCCGAGCGCGAGCAGGATCAGATCGAGGTCGCGGTCGCCTTCGACGTCGATCAACGCGCAGCCGGTGGCGTAGCGGTCCGCGGCGGCGACGCCGGCGGCCGCGGCGACGTCCACGAAACGCCAGTCGCCGAGATTGCGGTACAGCGCGTTCGGTCCCTCCGTCCGCGCGAGGAAGACGTCCGCCAGGGTGTCGCCGTCCACGTCGCCCAGGCATACGCCGCCGCCCTGCGCGAGAATGCGATTTCGCCGGAGCAACGAGTCGCTGGCCGTATTGACGAACGCGATCCCGCTGCGCGCGGAATCGAGCGACGTGAAGCCCGGCCCGTCATTCCCGGGATCCTGCAGCAGGCGCCAGCGGTAGCCGGCTTCCTGATGCCACGTCCGGTCGACGGGCCGTCGCTCCCCGCAGGCGACGGCGACGACGGCAAGGGGAAGGCAGACGAGGGGGGCGAGCGGGACGGCGGAAAACCGCATGCGCAGGGAACCTAGGGGCGCACGAGCTCGCGCACCAAGGCGGTCGTGCGCTCGGCCGCACCGCGGCCGGCGGCGACGACGCCCTTCGCCGCGGCGCCCGCCTTGCGCCGCGCCGCCGCATCGTGGTGCCAGACGAGCCACTGCGAGTGCAGCGGATGGCGGCCGTCGGCCGGGAGGGCGATCGCGCCGCCCTGCGCCAGCAGCAGCTCCGCGTCCCGGCTCATGCGCCAGTGTGGGCCGACGATGATCGGCGTCCCGAAGACGGCGGGCTCGAGCACCGAGTGCAGGCCCACCCGGTGGAATCCGCCGCCCACGAACGCCACGTCGGCGAGCGCATACAGATCCGCCAGAATGCCGACCCGATCGACCACGATCACCGGCCCGGGCTTGGCGTGCTCGAGCTGCGACAAGCGGACAGGCCGCGGCAGCTTCAGGTGTCGCAGCCGCTCGGCGATGCTGGCGAGGTGGTCGGGATTCGGCTCGTGCGGCGCGAGCAGCAGCCGCGCCGTGGGGAGCTGCACCAGGAGGTCGGCGAAGGCGGGGAGCAGGACGGCCTCGTCCGCCGGCCAGGTCGACCCCGCGACAATGGTGAACGCATCGCGTCCCCCCCCTGACGCTGCCGCGAGGCGCGCCAGCGGCTCACGCTTGCGGTCCAGCCGCGCGGCGCGCTCGGCGACGCTGTCGTAGCGCGTGTCGCCCGTCACGGCAATCGCCGCGCGTCGCGCGCCGAGCAGCTCCAGGCGCTCGGCGTCCTCGGCGCTGATCGCCCCGATGCGGTCGAGCGCGCGGTAGGCGGGGGCGGCCCATTGCCGGGCGGGCCAGCGCAGCCGCGAGCTGTCGGGCGAGACGGTGGCCGAGATCAGGCCGAGCTTCACCCCGCGCCGGGCGGCGGCCAGGGTCAGCTCCGGCCAGACGTCGAGCTTGCTGAACACCAGCGCCGCCGGTTGCAGGGCATCGAGCGCGCGCGCCACCTCGTCGGACCGGTCGAGCGGCAGGTAATCGGCGACGTCCACGGGGAGGTTCCTCGCCAGGCGCTCCGCCGAGGGTGAAAAAAATGTGAAGGCGAGCTGCCAGTCGGGGTGCTCGGCGCGCAGCGTCTCCAGGACCGGCTTGGCCTGGAGGCCTTCGCCCACCGAGGGCGCGTGCATCCACACCAGGGGGCGGGACGGGTCGCGGTGCGCGGCGGCCCAGCGGGCGAGCCGCGCCGCCAGGCCGCGGCGGCCGTCGAGGCCCCGGGCGAGCTTCTTGTCGAACCGCGCCGCCAGGTGGGCGGTGCGGCTGACGAGGTGCACGCTGAGCCGGTAGAGGAAGGCAGGGCGGCTCATGGCCGTGGGCCGGGGGGCCGCGCGGGGGTGGGCGGGCGGGAGTTCACGTCGTCTCAAAATACAGGATTTGTGGGCCTTGCGGACCTCGGAACCGCGGGTCACTTTCTCGGGCGCCGGACCAGTCTTCGGATCGGTTTCCGTCACCCGTACCGAGGAGGACCCCGTGAGTCAGATTTCCGTCCGCTGCGTTCCTCACCTCCAGCGTTCGATCATCATTCCCTGCCGAAGTAGTCCGTAGCGCGCTGCTGCACGCGCGTTCGCGGTAGGACGCTCGGATCGTAGGACCTTCGGATCCAGACACCCGGCTGCGTAGCAGCCGCCGTGCCCAGGCATCTTCCAAAGCATGGAGGGCACCGATGAGTGCACTACGTTGTCAAACCCTATGGGTCACGCTCGGCGCGGGCCTGCTGCTCGCCGCGGGGATCACACCGCTGGCGGCGCAGGCGGCCGGGCAGATCGAGGGCACCGTCACAGAAGCGGTCACGGAGCGGCCGCTGTTCGGGGTCCGTGTGCAGGTGCTCGGCACCCCCGCGTCGGCCGTGACCGATCGGACGGGCCGGTTCGTGCTGCGCGCCGTGCCGGAAGGGGCGCACACCCTGCGCGCCAGCGCCATCGGGTACGCGCGCATCGACCGGCCGGTGACCGTAATCGCGGGGCAGAGCCTGACGGCCGACTTCGCGCTCAATCGCGTGGCCGTGACGCTCGAGGAGATCGTCGTCACCGGCACCGCGGGCGCGCAGGAGAAGGTCACGCTCGGCAACACGGTCGGGAACGTGCAGGTCGGCGGCAAGCTCGAAGATGCGCCGATCACGAACATCAACGAGCTGCTGGCCTCCCGTGTGCCCGGCCTGACGCTGCTCAGCAACAGCGGCCAGACGGGGTCGTCCTCGAACATCCGGATCCGCGGGGCCAGCTCCCTGAGCGGCGGCTACCAGCCCGTCTTCTACGTGGACGGGGTGCGCATCGAGGCCGGGGTGGTCGAGGGGAACAGCCTCTATCAGGGCGGGTCGGCGCTGGACTTCATCAATCCGGAAGACGTCGAGAGCATCGAGGTCATCAAGGGTCCGGCGGCCGCGACGTTGTACGGGGCCGACGCGGCCAACGGCGTCATTCAGGTCATCACGAAGAAGGGCAACCGGGGCGCCGACGGCGTGCAGTGGACCGCCAGCGCCGAGTTCGGCGAGGTCGAGTGGACGCGCAGCGTCGGTGCCAACACGACCTTCTGGCGGTGCACCCTCGACGATCAGACCGACACGCTCGATGACGGCCGTCCCGCCCTGCCCGGGTGTTATGATCCCAGCTCGGTCGTGTGGTGGGGGAAGGATGAGGACGGCAACGGGCGGCAGTTCACCGGCATTCCCGCCGAGGACATTATCGATGTCGGCGACGGCACGTTCGTGCTGCGGGACGATCCGCTGTTCCGCCATCCCGCGGCGTTGCGCGTCGGTGCGACGCGCGATCTGAACATCTCGGCGCGCGGCGGCACGGGCCGGATGGGCTATTTCGTGTCGTTCAACGAGAACGACGAGAACGGCGTCTTTTACAACAACTTCTTCAAGCGCATGGGCGGGCGCGGCAATTTCGACGTGCAGATGTCGCCGACGCTCGACCTGTCGGTGCAGCTCGCGTACGTGCGCAGCCACCTGCGCCAGCCGCTCGCCAACAACGCGTCCGATGCCGTCAACCGGAATGGGATGCGCGGCCGCGCGCGCGCGACGCGCGACCCCTGGGAGCCGGGATACCGCGGCTTCAGCCCATTCGTCTCGAACGAGTTCGATCGGCAGAACCGCGTCGAGCGGTTCACCATTTCCACCACCACCAACTGGCAGCCGGTCGAGTGGTTCCGCAACCGGCTCACGGTCGGGCTCGATCGCCAGAGCTATCGGGAGACGGAATTCTGGCGGCAGGACACGACCGGGCAGGAGCCGTGGGGCAGTATCGAGGCGACCGGCGCGATCTATCACGAGCTGCCGGTGATTCACCGCTGGACGGTGGATTATGCCGGCTCGGTGGACCGCGATCTGACCCCGACCTTCAACTCGGTCACGTCGGCCGGGGTGCAGCTCAATGCGCGGACCTACCGCGGGTACTTCGCCGACGGTGAGGGCCTGGTGGCCAACAACCTGAATCTCGTGGGCGCCGCGGCCTCGCGCTCGGCGGACGAGCAGCTGTCCGAGCAGACCTCGCTCGGCGTGTACTTCCAGGAGCAGGTCGGCTGGCGCGACCGGCTGTGGGTGACGGGCGCGCTGCGGATCGACGACAACTCGGCGTTCGGGTCCGAGTTCTCGCTCGTGACCTACCCCAAGTTCTCCGTTTCCTGGCTCATGTCGGACGAGAATTTCTTCCGCAACTGGAACCTCGGTTGGCTCGACCAGGTGAAGCTGCGCTTTGCCTGGGGGAAGGCGGGGAACGCGCCGGCGCCGTTCTCGGCGGACCGGACGTACACCAGCGGGCAAGGCGTCCGGGGGGACGAGCTGGTCAACTCGCTCACCATCTCCGAGTACGGGAATCCCAAGCTCCGGGCGGAGACCGGCGTCGAGTTCGAGACCGGGTTCGATGCCTCGCTGTTCGGCGGGCGCGCGGGGATCGAGTTCACGTACTACAACCAGCACACCAAAGACGCCCTCATCGAGATCCCCGACCCCGGCTCGACGGGCTTCACGGGGGACCACCTCGTGAATATCGGTGAGATCTCGGACATCGGCGTGGAGCTGTTGCTGCGCGGCTCGCCGGTCGTGACCCGCAACTTCACCTGGGATGCGACCCTGTCGCTCTCCGGCAACCGCAACCGCCTGGTGTCATTCAACGGCGCCCGCGACGAGGTGGTGTTCGGCTCGTTCGCGGACGTGCAGCGGCACCGCGAAGGCTACCCGCTGGGCGCCTTCTGGGCCGTGGACGTGGAGCGCGACGCCGCCGGCGACGTCGTGCTGCGCGACGACGACGGCAACATCGTGACCGATCCGGACCTCGGCGATGTGACGGTCCTGAGCACCTGCCGCTGGGCGCCGAGCGATCCGACGTGGAATCAGGCCGCCGAATGCCAGGACATCTTTATGGGATCATCGGTGCCGACCACGGAAGCCTCGCTCACCAACACGTTCACGCTGTTCGGCAGCCTGCGCATCTTCGCCCAGCTCGACTACCGGGGCGACTTCTATCAGTGGTGCGCGATCTGCTCGATCAACAGCCGCATCGATCTCAACACCTGGGACGTCAATACGGGCGGGACGGATCTCAACCCCGACGTGTCCGCGGCCGACGTGGAAGCGTTGCGCTCGCTCCAGACCAAGAGTCACATCAGCCGCGCGGACTTCGTGAAGTTCCGCGAGCTGGCGGTGACCTACACGCTGCCCGAGCGGTGGACCCGCTACATCCGCGCCGGCAGCCGCTGGTCGCTCACCCTGGCGGGCCGCAACCTGGCCGTCTGGACCAAGTACAAGGGCCGAGGCGACCCCGAGGTGCAGTTCAATCCCAACAACGACTTCACCATGCTCGACTACGCCTCGACACCGCAGACGCGCCGTCTGTCGGTCTCGATGCGCGTGACCTTCTAGGGGAGGCGCATATGAACCGGAAACACACGAGTTGGGCAGCGCTGTGTGGCGCCGGCGCGATCCTCGCCCTGGTCGCCGCCTGCAGCTTCGACGAGCTGCTGACAGTGGAAAACCCGGAGGAGATCCCGGTCGGCAGCCTGGATGACCCCAGGCTGCTGGAGGTGCGGCTGAACGGGTTGATCGACGCCTTTCAGGTCGGCTACACCCAGCCGGTCATCGAGTGGTCCAACTTCATGACCGATGAGGTGCTGACGGGACTGAACTGGGAAGGTCATGCCCGCGTGAGCCAGCGCATCGTCAGTTATCTCGAGGGGCCGACGCAGGACGAGTTCGAGGACCTCAGCCGGCCGCTGCGCATCGGCCACGGGTTGGCGGAGCACATCCGTGGCTGGGCGCAGGACGACCCCGACACGGATTTCAATCCCGCGCTCGCGCGCACGCTGGCGTTCACCGGGTACAGCGCGCTGGTACTCGGCGAGAACATGTGTCAGTGCGTCATCTCCACCGACCCCGACGAGCCCAGCGGGACGGTGTTGTCGCAGCTGGAGACCTTCCAGGCGGCCGTGCCGTATTTCACCGAAGGGCTGACGGTGGCGCAAGCGGTGACCAGTGCCGCCGTGCGGGACACCCTGCTGAACCTCCTTCGCACCGGGCTCGCCCGGACGTATCTCGGGTTGGGCGATTGGGCGAACGCCGCTCTCTACGCGAGCCAGGTGACGCCCGGGTTCGAGTTGTGGTTCAACTTCGTGGACATCTCTGGTGGCCGGAACCCCCTGGAGGGCGCCAGCCAGGGAGGGAACTTCACCCACGGGATCCACCCCTGGTTCACCGGTGTGCATCCCAGCTTCGACGGCACGGGATTCTCGTTCACCAACGACGACGTGATCGCGCCGCAGACGGATCCCCGAATCCAGCACGCGCCAACGGACGAGACGGGCCACAACCGGCTCACGCCGCTGTACAAGCTGGTGCAGGGGCTGCGCTACGGCGACTACACCGGGGAGACGCAGGCGGACTCGTCCGCCGCGTGTCCGGCCTGCACCGGCACCGCGTTCGACGATCTGCCGCTGATCGCCGAGTTCAGCACCGACATTCTGATGGCGGATTATGTCGAGGCGCAACACCACTACCACGAAGCGCTCGCGATGCAGGACATCGCGGCGAACGAGGTCGCCGTGCTGGCGTTCGTCAACGCGCGGCGGGCCGTGGGCAACCAGGCCCCGGTGGCGCTGTCGGGCCAGGCCCTCATTCGGGAGCTCCGCAACCAGCGGGCGCGCGACTTGTTCATGGGTGGCTTCCGGCTGCCCGACCTGCGGCGCTGGACCCGGTTCGATCCGGGCAACGGACCGTTCACGGGCGGGAGCTATTTCCCCGTTGGGCAGCACCCCAACGCGCAATGGGGAGACTACGGGGTGTGGACGTGCTTCCCCATCCCGCTGTCGGAGTACGTGGGGAACCAGAACCTGCCGCCGCCGGTAAATCCTGACGTGCCTCCAGGCCTCTAGGAGACCGGTTGGGAGGGGAGGCCCAGGCCTCCCCTCCTGTCTGTGAGGGAGGGCGCATGCAGTTCAGAGCGCCGCTCGTGCTTGCCCTGCTGATGCAATTGGATGGTGCCGCCGACGCCGCGCGCGCCCAGCGGCTCCAGGGGCGGCTCCTCGACCTCGATACCGACCAGCCGCTCCCCGCCGGCCTCGTGACGCTCGTCGCCTTCGATGGCC
Organism: Gemmatimonadales bacterium; assembly: GCA_050733275.1. Taxonomy (GTDB): domain Bacteria; phylum Gemmatimonadota; class Gemmatimonadetes; order Gemmatimonadales; family GWC2-71-9; genus 20CM-2-65-7. The sequence continues at coordinate 10,702 of JBOHSP010000089.1, read as the reverse complement.
GCCACCTGCTCACCGCCGTCACCGACGGGGGCGGCCACTGGGCGTTCGACGTCCCCGGGCCGGGGGTGTACTACGTGTCGGCCAAGCGGCTCGGCTACCGGCCCTGGGTGGACGGCCCCATCGACATCCGGGCCGGCGACACCCTGACCGCCGTCTACCACCTCGGGCGTATCGCGGTCACGCTCGATCCGGTGGAGGTGTCGGCGCAGCAGATGGAACGGTTTCTCAGTCAGGCCGGGTTCTACGAGCGCCAGCGCGCCGACTTCGGGCACTACATCACTCCCGCGGAGATCGAACGGCGGCAGGCCACGCGGATTACCGATCTGCTGAGCGCGCTACCCGGCGTGAACCTCGTGGATGTGGCCGGCGGTGTCGGCGGGCCGGCGATCCAGCTGCGCGGGAGCAACCTGGCGCAAGGCGGGCTCTGCCGGCCGCGCATCTTCGTCGATGGCATCCTGTACGCGCGCGGTGACTCGCGGCCGCGCCGCGACGACGATGAGGGGGAGGCGACCGAGCTGCGAATAGAAGAGGAGATTCAGCGCCTCGATCAGGGGATCAGCATCGACGACATCGGCCATCCCTCGACGATCGCCGCGATCGAGGTCTACCGCAGCGCCACCCAGGTCCCGGTGCAGTTCGGCGGCAGCAGCGTCGAGACGCTGTGCGGCGTGATCGTGGTCTGGACCCGCGCCGGCTCGATGCGCGCCCGGCGGTAACCGTCAGTTGGCGCCCGCACGCAGCGCCGCGAGCACCCGCTCGACAATCATGGCCTCCAGGGTTCCCTTCGACTGGCAATAGACGGCGTTGCCGCTCAGTGCGCGCGGCTTGGCCGTGGCGATCACCGACGTCGTGAGCATCGTATCGCCCACGTCATCGACGGCGACCCGCGTGATGACGGCCATCGTCACCTCGTACGCATCGGCTCTGGGCACGGCCGTAATGCCGAAGCCGCAGTCGAGATAGTGCGACATCCGCTCTCCCGCCAGACGGCGCGGCGTGAGATCCACGGCGCCGAAGAGCCGCCCCGCCGAATCGGCACCCGCGTCGGGAATGCCGAGTGCGCGGTATGCCGCCGGCAGCGCGCGCCAGACGACATTGACGGGCGCGGCCACCTTGTGGTGCGCGAGGCGCGGGTCATTGTGCAGCTCCATGCCCCCCATGCTGCCGAGCCGCCCGCTGATCCGTACAGGCGTGACCGGTTCGGGCCCGCGTGCCGCGGGCGGCCCGCTCGAGCCGCAGGCCGGTCCGGTGATCGCGAGCAGCATCAGCCAGGGGTGTTCCGTCCGCCAGCGTGCCATAGGACCCTCCCGCGTCGCGGGGTGCACATCAGAGGGACCGGAGGAATATCACCAGCTGCTCCTGTCGCAGCCACGGCAGCCGGGTGAAGGAGCGCCGGGCGCGCTCGGCCTCGCCCCCATGCGCCAGGATGGCTTCCCGCAGGTCGCTGGTGCGGCCGTCATGCAGAAACCGTGTGCGGTGCCGCAGCCCCATGAGCGGCTCGGTGCGCACCTCCGCCGGCGTCGCGACCGGCCCGCACACGTCGGCGAGGCCCGGCCCCATGTCGTGCAACAACAGATCGGAATAGAGCCGCACCTCGCGCTGCGCCAGCGCCGGCACGGTGTGGTCCCCTGTGCGCAGCGCCGGCGTGTGACACGCCGCGCATCCCAGGGACCCGAACAGCGCCTCGCCCCGCGCCAGCGTATCGCGGTGAGCGCGCGAGCGCGGCGGCGCGGGCGCCGGCGCGTCGAGGAACCGCACGAAGCTGGTGAGCAGGTCCACCACGGTCTGACTCACTTCCGGGTCCCGCGCGGGATCGGTGCCCGCCGGCACGGGCCGCCCGTTCACCGGGGGTTCGTGGGGCCGGCGTGGCGTGGTCAGGCCCATCTCCAACCGCAGGGCGCCTTCGATGAACTCCTGGATCGTGGCGAACTCCGCCTTGCGCCCGAAGCGCGCGAGCCGGCCGTCGGCGGTCCGCCCGGGCCGTCCCGAGATCCCATCCCCATCGACATCGTCCGGATCGGCGTGCTGCGCGATTGCGGCCGCCGGGATCGCCTCGACCAGGCCCAGACCGAAGAGGGCGGGCGGCAGCACGCGCCCGGTGTCGCCGGCCCGCGACGGGATCGCTTCGCGCTCCACGCCGCGCGCGCGCAGCAGCGGGGTCGCCTGCTTCCGCACGTTCTCGCCCCCTGCATCAGCCAGGAGGTCGCAGCGGTCGGGCGGCGTGAACCGGGTGGCCTTGATCACCCGCTCGAATCCCGTGGTGCCGCCGGTTGCCGGCACCGTGTGGCAGGCCGAGCATTGGTTCTCATTGAAGGCGGGACCTAATCCTTCCGCGGGCGTGAACACCTTGTCGAACAGCGCAAGACCCGCGGCAAAGCGCCCCTGCTCCCGCGATGAGAGCCCCGGGAGGGGGGAGCCTGGACCGCCGCGGGTCGTGCTGGCGTCGGAACCGCAGCCCAGCAGCGCCGTGGCGAGAGCGGCGAGGACGGTGACGGGGCGCGCCCGATTGGCGAGATTCACGATGCGGCGCATCATAGGCGCCCGCATCAGGGGCGGCAAGCCGCGGCTTCTACGACCGGAAAGGGGGCACCATGTCTCTCCGTCATTGCGCCGGCGCGGCGCTCGTTCTGCTCTCATTGGCGTGCGCGCGCAGCCGCGACGTCACGGTCCAACGCGGGGAGGGGCAGGGGGCGGGGGCGGGGGCGGGGGACGTCGGCGACACGCTTTTCGTTGAAGTCATCAACGACAACTACTACGATGCCCGCATCCACCTAGTCTACGACGGTGGCGCGCCGTACTCCCTCGGCACGGTCCCCGGGAACCAGAGCGTTCCCCTGCAGAGCGTGCCCTGGCAGCCGCGACCCCTCGTGGTCGAGATCTCTCTGGTCATCGCGGGCGGGACCTATCGCTCCGACCGCATTGATGTTGCGCCGGGGGACGTGCTGCAGATCCGGGTGCCCGCCGATCTTCAGGATTCGGGGTTTTTCCGGCGCGTCGCGCGTTGAACCATTGGTCTCGTGGTGCCTTGCGTAACCGCGTAAGAAGGCGCAGCTTAACGTTTCGGGGGCGGTTCCCCGCCATTTCGATCAACAGGAGGAGGCGTATGGCACAGCTTTCGGTCCGCTGCGTTTCTCATTCCCAGCGCGACGCACTTCTTCCCCGCCAGCATAGCGGTTAGGCAGGCCGGCTCAGGCAACCTGGCCGACCGGTCCTGACGACCGGCGCGGGGAAAATTTTTCTATCCAGTTTCCGGAAACTGGAAACCTCTTAGGTGAGGAGAACATCATGCGATTTACTATCGGTAGGGTGACGCAGAGTCTGCTGGTCGCCGGTGTGCTCGCCGTGGTCGCGCTGCGGCCGGCGGCGGCGCAGCAGGCGACGGTCAGCGGCCGCGTCATCGACGAGGGCACGCAGAATCCCATTGCCGGCGCCCAGGTCTCGATTCGCGGCACCAACACGCAGGTGCTGACCGACGAGGAGGGCCGCTACAGCCTGTCGGTGACGCCGGGCACGGTGGTGCTGCTCGCCCGGGCGATCGGCTACGGTTCCGCGTCCCGCAGCGTGGTCGTGGCCGCCGGCGAAACGGCGGAAGCGAACTTTGGGTTGAGCACGAGCGTGGTCGCGCTCGACGCGGTGGTCATCACGGCCACCGGCGAGGAGCAGCGTACGCGCGAGCTGGGCCACTCGGTCGCCACCGTAAATGCCGCCGAGATCACCCAGAAGGCGCCGGTCGCGGATCTGGCGGACCTGCTCAACTCGCGGGCCGGGAACGTGACGGTGACGTCCGCGGGCGGCACCACGGGTGCCGGCGTGCGGGTGCGGATTCGCGGCTCCAACAGCGTGTCCATCGCCAACGACCCGGTGCTGATCGTCGACGGCGTGCGGGTCGAGAACACCGCCGCTTCCGCCACGATCGGGGTGGGCGGGCAGTCGCCGTCGCGCATCAACGACATCAACCCCGAAGACATCGAGTCCATCGAGATCATCAAGGGGCCCGCGGCCGCCGCGCTGTACGGCACGTCCGCGGCCAACGGCATCATCCAGGTGCGCACCAAGCGCGGGCGCGCCGGGCCCCCGCAGTGGACGTTCTATACGGAAGCCGGGACCCTGTCGGACTACACGACGTATCCCGCGAACTTCAACGCCCTCGATGACACGCTGATCATCGACGGCACCGACACCACGCGGGCGATCGGCTGTCTGCTGATCGACGCGGCTGCCGGCGACTGCACCCAGGACCGGATCGAGTCGTTCAACCCGCTGGAGGTCAACAGTCCGTTCCGGACGGGCTCGCGCCAGCAGTACGGCGCCAGCGTGTCCGGCGGCAACGAGACGATGACCTATTACGTCGCGGGTGAGCTCGAGGACGAGAACGGCATCTACGAGATCAGCAACCTGCGGCGCTACAACCTGCGGACCAACCTGACGGCGCAGGTCAGTGGCAAGACGTCGGTCAACATTTCCGCCGGCTACGTGAGCAGCGACCTGCAGCGCCCGCAGAACGACAACAACTCGTTCGGGATCCTGCCGAGCGGGCTGCTGGGGCTGACCAGCGACGTCAACGGGGGCTATGCGTTCCTCACCCCCGAGCAGAGCATGTCGATCGCCAACTTCCAGCGCATCGAGCGGTTCACGGGCGGCGTGACGGTGGACTTCCGGCCGCTGTCGTTCCTGACGACGCGCAGCGTGATCGGCGTGGACGTGACCACCCGCAGCGACGAAGAGACGCTGTTCCCGGGCGCGATTCCCGAGGGCTTCGATCTCGACGCGTTCCTGGGGAGCCGGGCGGCCAACCGCGGCGTGCTGTACAGCACCACCGCCAACTTCAACGCCACGGCGAACTACCGGCTCACCCCGCGGTGGAGCGCCAGCACGTCCGCCGGCGTGCAGTTCTTCCGGGAGTACGCGAACACGATCTCGGCGTTCGGGCAGAACCTGATCGCCGGGTCGAAGTCCCTCGGCGGCACCGCGATTCCGACCGTCGATGAAGCGACCGCAGAAGCGAAGACGCTCGGCGCCTACATCGAGGAGCAGGTGTCGTACGAGGACCGCCTGTTCTTCACGATGGCGGTGCGCGGCGACGACAACTCCGCGTTCGGCCAGGAATTCGACTTCGTGGCGTATCCCAAGGTCAGCGCGTCGTGGGTGATCTCCGAGGAGTCCTTCTTCCCGGCGCTGCGGGCCCTCTCGTCGTTGCGGCTGCGCGCCGCCTACGGCCAGTCGGGGCTGCAGCCCGGCACCAACGACGCCCGGCTGTTTTTCAACCCCGTGACCGTGACGGACGCCGGCTCGGACGAGCTGGGCTTCACCAGCGGCAATCTCGGCAACCCGAAGCTCAAGCCCGAGACGTCGAGCGAGATCGAGTTCGGGTTCGACGCCGGCTTCTTCGATGGCCGTGGCCAGCTCGAGTTTACCTACTACTCGAAGCGCACCAAGGACGCGCTCATCGCGCGCCGCGTGGCGCCGTCGGTGGGCGAAACGCCGACGCAGTTCGAGAACCTCGGCCGGGTCTCCAACAAGGGCGTCGAGGTCGCCATCAACGCCCGGGTCCTGGATCGGCCCGATCTGCAGTGGGACGTGAGCCTCTCCGGCTGGGGCAACCGCAACCGGTTGATCGAGCTGGGCGAGGGCATCGAGCCCATCATCTTCGGCCTGGGGGGCGCGTCGCAGCGCCACCAGGAGGGCTATCCCCTGGGCAGCTATTTCCTGCGGCCGGTGATTTACGACGATGCGGATAACGACGGCGTGATCGATGCGAATGAAGTGTCGCTCGGCCCCACGTCGTTCCTCGGCACGCCCTTCCCGACCCACGGCGGCACGCTGAGCACCACGCTGATGCTCGCGAACGGGCGGGTCCGGCTATACGGCCTGCTCGACGGGCGCTTCGGCCACAAGCAGTTCAACGACACCGAAGAGTTTCGCTGCGGGTTCGTGATCTGCGCGGGCCTGCACGACCCCAACGCCCCGCTGGAGGAGCAGGCGAAGGCGCTGGGCACGGCGGTGCTGGGCAGCGACGGCGGCTTCGTCGAAGACGCCGGGTTCGTCAAGCTGCGCGAAGTGTCCGTGTCGTTCTTCGCGCCGGCCAGCTGGGCGGCGGCGCTGCGGGCCAAGGGTCTGACCCTCACGCTCACGGGGCGCAATCTGGCCACGTGGACGGACTACACGGGGTTCGATCCCGAAATCCTGGGCGGCGGCCAGGCGAACTTCAATACGTTCGAGTTCCTGAGCCAGCCCCCGGTGCGCACGTTCCTGGCCCGGGTCAACGTCACCTTCTGAGCGAGGAGGCTCGACCATGCGATTCAACCGCAAGCTGGTGCTGATCGCGGCGCTCGCGCTCCCGCTCGGGGGCTGCGACACCGACCAGATTCTGGAAGTGACCGATCCCGACATCCTGACGCCGGGCAGCATCTCCGGCCCGGAGGCGCTGCCCACGGTGCGGCGTGCCGCCATCGGCGAGTTCGCGCTCGCCTACAGCGGCTCCGGCGCCGACGGCTCGGGCGGGACCGAAGGCGTCATCATGTATAGCGGTCTGCTCGGGGACGAGTGGATCAATTCCGAGACCTTCCCCACCCGGATCGAGGTGGACCGGCGCAACACGCAGATCACCAACGGCACGGTCGGGAACTGGTTCCGCACGCTGAGCCGCGCGCGCCGGCGGGCGGAATTCGCGGCGGAGGGCTACGAGGAGTTTTCGTCCGACCTCGACGCCGAGCCCGGCTACGCCGAAGTCCTGGCGCTGGCCGGGTTCACCTACCTGGTCTTCGCCGAGAACTGGTGCTCGGGAATTCCGTTCAGCCGCGCCAACCCGGACGGGTCCATTACGTACGGGGAGCCGCTGTCCACGGCGGAGATGCTGACGACGGCCCTGGCACGCTTCGACGCAGCGCTGGCGACCGCGACGGCCGTGGGGGATTCGGACCTCGTCTACCTGGCGCGGGTCGGCCGGGGACGCACGCTGCTCGACCAGGGGGACTTCGCCGCGGCGGCGACCGCGGTGACGAGCGTGCCGACGGAGTTCGTCTACCTCGTCACGCACTCGTTGAACAGCGCGCGCCAGAACAACGGCGTGTTCAACGCCAACGTGGCGAACGAGCGGTACTCGGTGGCGAACGCCGAGGCGGGCGTGGGCCTGCCCTACCGCACCTCGGGAGATCCGCGGATTTCGTTCACCCGGACGGGGGACGGCACGGACGTGGGCTTCGACCGCGCCACGCCGCAGTACGACCAGCTGCGGTACACGAGCCGCGAGGCGTCGGTCCCGCTGGCCACCGGTCTCGAGGCGCGGCTGATCGAGGCGGAGGCAGCCATGAACGCCGGCGGACTGGGTGCGAGCAATGCCTACCTGCCGACTCTGAACGCGCTCCGCGCCGCGCCGCCGGACTATATCACGGCGGACGACGCTGCCATCCCCGCGATGGGCAACCTGGCCGACCCCGGCTCGCCGGCCGGCCGGGTGGACCAGGTGTTTACGGAACGGGCCTACTGGCTGTGGCTGACCGGCCACCGGCTGTCGGATATGCGGCGGCTGCTGCGCCAGTATGGGCGGGCGGAGAACACCGTGTTCGCGACGGGTCCGTACTTCAAGCAGAACCTGGACTACGACGGCTCGGACGTGAATCTGCCCGTGCCGTTCGACGAGGAGAACAACCCCAACTTCACGCAGTGCGCCGACCGGCTGCCGTAAGGTCGGGCGCCTGACACACACGGGAGGAGCGGCGCGATGTCGCTCCTCCCGTTGTTTTTTCCCTTTGTTCAGTCGGTCTTGGTTTTGATCAGCACCACGCCACCGACGGCGTTGGTGCCGTAGTAAGTGGTCGCGTCGATGCCGCGCATGACCACGATGTGATCGATGGTGGTGGCCGGAATGAGATCGAGATGGCGGAAGTCGGCGAGGCGCACGCCGTCCACCATGATGATCGGGGCGTCGTTCAGGATGATGCTGGACTTGCCGCGCCGTCGCATTACCGCGGGCTGCCCGTTGCCGCGCTCGACCATCTGCAGATACGGCGCCGTGCGCCGCAGCGCGTCCCACGCGGTCCGCGCGCCGCTCGCCACGATCTCTTCTTCCGTGATCAGATCCTCGCCGGAGGGCTCGAGCTCGGGCGCCTTCTGGCGCTCGCGGGAGCGGGCGCAGCCGTCGGTGGAGATGCACAGCATGAGGAGCCACAGACCGCGGAGCGCGTGCGCGCGCATACTGCCTCCCTCGGACCGCCGGCGGTGAGTCCGCACGGGGATACCTACAATCGAACGCGGCGGTCCCGTCGCGTCAAGAACCTCAGTCGACGATCGCGTCCGGCAGCACGTACTTCATCGGGTCCGCCGGCCGGCCGTTCACCCAGACCTCGTAGTGCAGGTGCGGGCCGGTCGACAGCCCGGTCGAACCCACGAGCGCGATCTTCTGGCCGCGCTTCACGCGCTGGCCGCGCACGACCAGGATCTTGGAGCAGTGCGCGTAGCGGGTGACGAGCCCGTACCCGTGGTCGATGGTCAGCATGTTGCCGTAGCCCTCGACCCAGGTGACCTGGGTGACCACGCCCGCCGCGGGCGCCTCGATCTCCGCGCCCATCGGGGCGGTCACGTCGATTCCCTCGTGCGGCCGCGCGAGGTGCAGCACGGGGTGGGTGCGGTCGCGCGCAAACGCGCTCGTGAGCCATCCCTTGGTCGGCATGATGGACGGCGTGGCGGCGAGCCGGGCGCGGTGGCTGGCGAGCGAGTCGTAGGCTTCGCTGAGCGAGCGGTTCAGAATGTTGGCGCGGCGCGTCAGCTGGTCCATGTCGAGGCGGGCCGCGAGCACCTGCGCGCCGTTGGGGCCGACGGCCGAGAGGCTGTCGCGGCCGGACCATTCCCCGGTGGGTCCGCCGATGCCGGCCAGCTGCACGTCGGGATCCGTCGGCGACAGCCCGGCGAGCAGCCGCAGCGCCTGCTCCCGCTCGCCGAACACGTTGAGCGTGTCGCGCAGGCCGGCGAGCCCCTCGCGCAGCCGCTGGATCTCGCCCGCGAGCAGCCGGTTCTCCCGCTCGAGCGAGCGACTGCGCGTCACGCTGATGCCGCGCGAGATCGCGGTACCGCCGAGAATAATGAAGAGCAGGGCCACGGCGCCGCCGATGCCGAGGAGCGCCTTCGCGACGGTCTGCGAAATTTCCACGGCGCGCGACGCACCCGAGCCGTGGGGCACGAGCATGACCGTCCAGCGGCGCTCCGCGTTTTTCTTTCTCATAGGGGAGGCTAACATACGGCCCGGCGCGCATATCCGTCAACAGAGCCCCCTGTGCGCCCGGTCACGCCGTTTCCGGTCCCGCGCTAAGCGGCGACCGGCTTGGGAAATACGGGGGGCGGCTTGGCCACCCGCTGGCCCTCGGCCCCCAGCGCGGTGAGGTCGGCCAGACGCACCCCGGCCAGCGGCCGCGAGGCGCCGAGCAGGTTCCAGATCTCCTCGCCCTTGGCGGGAACGAACGGCGCGGCGAGGACCGCGAGCCGCGCCACGGTCCGGACCAGCGCGCCGAGCACGACGTCGAGCTCGGCATCCTGCCGCGCTTTCGCGAGCTTCCAGGGAGCCGTCTCCTCGACGTAGCGGTTGGCCCGCGACGCGAGATCGATCACCAGCGCGGCGCCGTCCTGGAGCGCGTAGGCGTCCATCGCGCGCGTGTACGCGGCGACGGTGTCGCGCGCGGCGGCCTCGAGCGGCGACTCGGTCCGCGAGCCGGCCGCCGGGCCCGGCACCGTGCCGTCGCGATAGCGATGCACCATCGAGAGCGCGCGCGAGACGAGATTGCCAAACGTGTCGGCGAGATCGGCGGTATAACGCGCGTCGAACCGCTCCCAGCTGAAGTTGCCGTCGTTCTCGAACCCCACCTCGCGCAGCAGGAAATAGCGCAGCGCGTCGGCGCCGTAGCGCGCGATCGCCGTCTCGAGGCTCACCGGCGTCCCCGCCGTCTTGCTGAGCTTCGCGCCTTCCCACTGCACGTACCCGTGCGCCCACACCAGCCGCGGCAGCGCGAGTCCGGCGGCGAGCAGCATGGCGGGCCAGATCACGCAGTGAAAGCGCGTGATGCCCTTGCCCACGACGTGCAGGTCGGCGGGCCACAGCCGCTCGTAGCCGGCGTCGGGGAATCCGGTCGCCGACAGATAATTGATGAGCGCGTCGAACCAGACGTAGACGGTCTGCTCGCTGTCGCCGGGGAAGGGAATGCCCCACGGCAGCCGCTGCCGCGAGATCGACACGTCCTGCAGCCCCGCCTCGAGCAGCCGCACGACCTCGTGGCGGCGGATCGCGGGCTCGATGCGCAGCGTGCCGTCCGTGATCAGCCCGCGCAGCTGATCGCGATAGGCGCTGAGCCGGAAGAAATGATTGCGCTCGCTGGTCGGGACCAGGTCGAGACTCGGGTGCTCGGCGCAGCGGCCGTTCACGATCTCGGACGCCTGCTTGAACTCCTCGCACCCCGTGCAGTACAGCCCTTCGTACTGCGCGACGAACAGATCGTCGGGGCGGCGCGCCGCGATGCGCTCGAGCAGCGCGACCACGCCGCGCCCGTGCCGCGGCTCCGTGGTACGGATCCAGTCGTCGTGGCTGCAGTGCAACCGGCGCCAATAGGCGGCGAACGTCTCCGCCATCCGGTCCACCCACCCGCGCGGCGCCACGCCCGCCCGCGCGGCCGCCTGGATCACCGACTGGCTGTGCTCGTCCATCCCCATCAGGAAGTGC